>NZ_JFWX01000030.1:0-50140 GCF_000588095.1 Acinetobacter sp. 1130196
CTGAACTGCACCCCATAAGTTAGACTTTTTAAACTTATGAGGTGTGCCCTATGCCAATTCCGAAGCATTCAAAAGAGTTAAAATTAAAAGTCATTCAAGCTTATTTAGATGGAAGTAAAGGATATAAAATCCTTTCACAAGAATTTAATGTTGATCTCCAAACCATCCGCTTATGGATTGAAAACTATAAGGCACAAGGTGAAGATGGCCTGAATGTTAAAACTAAAAAAACCTACTACTCTTCCGAATTTAAAATCAAGGCTGTACAAATGCTTCTTGATAAGATACCGGTAAGAGAAGTTAGAAGACGGTTAAATCTGAGCGGGACGTCAATTTTAAGAAGGTGGCTCGCTCAGTATCATAAAGAAGGGATTGCCGGGTTTAATACTACGAGGATTTATACCAATATGGTTAAACAACATAAAACCAAAATAACTAAACCTATAAAAGAAGACAAAGATAAATCTCAACAGGAGCTCATTGATGAAGTGACTGCTTTACGAGCAGAGGTTGCCTTTTTAAAAAAGCTAAAAGCCTTAAAACTGAAGCAACGTACTTAAATACACTTTGTACTGCAGACACTGTTCAGGTTATTTCAGAATTAAGGCAAATTTATCCATTAAAACTCTTACTCAGTATTGCAAAGATTGCTCGTAGTACTTATTTCTATCACATGAAAGCTGTACGCTCTAATGACAAATATACTGAGTTAAAACAGCAGATTAAGTCCATATATCACAAGCATAAGGGATGCTATGGCTATCGTAGAATTACTCTTGCCCTGAAAAGTACAGGAATAATAATCAACCATAAATGTGTATATCGCCTTATGAAAACCATGGGACTTAAATCACGTATCAGAGCATTGAAATATCGCTCATATAAAAGTGGTTGTGTCGGGACGGTGGCTGATAACATTATGCAACGGCAATTTAAAGCGAACCATCCCAACCAGAAATGGGCAACTGATGTGACGGAATTTAATGTTAACGGTGAAAAACTTTATCTATCACCAATTATAGATTTGTTTAATGGGGAAATTATTACTTTCCGGATCCAACGTAAACTCAATTATGAGTTAGTGAAAGATATGCTCATTCATGCCTTAGCTAAACTTAAGCGACATGAGAAACCAATTCTCCATTCAGATCAAGGATGGCAATATCAAATGGCTCATTACCAACAGCAATTAAAGCAACATGGTTTAATTCAAAGTATGTCTCGTAAAGGAAATTGCTTAGATAATGCTGTAATAGAAAGCTTCTTTGGAATATTAAAATCGGAATGCTTTCATGGAGAAAAATTTCAATCAATTGATGAATTAGAGAAAACGATACGAGAATACATTCATTATTATAATCATGAGAGAATCAAGGTGAAGCTACAAGGTTTATCCCCGGTACAATATAGAAACCAGTTTATAAAAACTGCTTAACTAACTGTCCAACTTTATGGGGTCAGATCATTCCGCCGCAGAGGGGGCACGAGGGTGTACACACTAAAAGTATAAAACCTTTAATGCTCTTAAGGGGCGGTCCGCGACGACCGACTGGCAATGTGGCCAGCAGGCAAAGGATAGTGTCCTAGCTTCTTACAGTCAAGCACACAAAATGACATTTGCTTTTAAATAACGCATTAAAAAGTAAGGATAAATAATGAATAAGATATTGTTAAATTGGAGTTTATAAAGTGGTGAGATCAAGCCATAAAAAATCCCGCAGCCTATTGCGGGATTTTTTGTAGTGAGTTGAATTACATATGACCACGTCCGTGGCTATGCATATCAGACCCATGATCGCCATGGGCTTTATTATGATAGTAGCCCTTACCATGATGATTACCACGATAAGCATAAGCTTTACCATAATGACTGCCGTGATAACCATGATGTGAGCCGTGGTAAGCGTGACCTTTTGCAAAGGTTGGAGCAGAAAGCGCGATAACTAATGCGGCGAAAATATACTTAATGTACTTCATAATAAATTCCTTTTTATTGTAGTACTGGAATTTAAAGTAATACATAAATGTATAACTCGTATCAATAGATGATCTGTACTGGAGTGTAAAGTTTACTAAGCAAAAATAGGCTTACTTACTCGTTTTTAACTCAATAAAAAAACCGCGATTAAACGGTTTTTATAAATACACTCAACCATTACTTTTTCACAGTTTTGGTAAATGCTTCTGAATTAAAATAGTCGGTAATTTCTTCACCTTTATTTAAAACCTTTTCCTTTGGAACAGTTAAAAAATCTAGTTCTGATTCGAGGCTAATAAATTCAGGAATATATTTCTTAATTGGTGGTGGCGGTTTGGGCCCACCCTCCGTAATTTTTTCAACAATTCCAGCTAGCCATAAAATATATTCGTCTTCCATACTATGGTGTGGAATAAGACTAACATCTATTTTTACTTTACATTCACTTAAGGGTTTTGTTAAAGCTTCTTCGAAATCAATGTAGTTATACTTTAATTTGAATACACTCCCCGTGATCTCTTTACGTATAAAAATCATTAAATTATTAAGATTTTCAATAGTGTCATCTGAAAAAAGCTCAACTTCTTTAACTTTCCTATACACACTTTCTGCAATAGCTAAGTATTGTGGCATTAAGGTTTTTTCCTTATCTTTGAAGCGGTATTAGGTGTCTTTCAAAGTAAGTATGCTTCAAGTTATATTTCAACTTGTAATCTTATGTAACAATAAGTAACTATTGTTAATTATTTGTTAAAATTAAGCCAATAAATAACCATTTTTTGTTTTGCTTTAAGCTTTTTTTAATTTTGTAATATAAAAAAAGCTCATATAACATTGGATTGCGTGATTTTTATCATTAATAAAATAATATACCTTTATCTTCTATACTTTCTATTAATTAATTTTTCAACTACTTATGAAAATATGGCAACTGTTTAATAAAGTCATTTAAAGGCATCGGACAACCCCATAAATAGCCTTGAAATTCAGTACAGCCATTACTTTTAAAAGCGTTAAATTGTTCAATCGTTTCTATTCCTTCTACAAGCACACGAAGGTTTAAGTCTAAACCGATTTTAATAATACCTGTGACCAGTTTATTGCTACGCTTATCATCCAAAGCAGCTTGTACAAAACTTCGATCAATCTTGATTTGACTCATAGGCATTTTTTGTAAATAGCTTAAAGATGAGTACCCTGTACCAAAATCATCAAGTGAAAGCTGAATGCCATGTCTAGACAAGAAATTCATTTTTTCGATCATGCTTGCACAATTATTTAAGGCAATATTTTCAGTAATTTCTAAAATGAGCCGAGATGGATTTATGTCTGTACCGAAAGCTGCGAGTACGGAACCTACTGCAGTTGCACCTAGATTAAGGTGCTTACCGAACCATTCGATACCATTGACGAAATATTCACAGGCGAGATAAATCGCTGCGGCGGACACAAAGAATAAGATAAAAGTGAGGAGCATAGGAATAGTTCCAGCCGGGCGAATAAGAAACCATTGGCGCGTCAACACGCCTCGCCCGACTAGCAAAGCACGTTGCGGCCAAAGGTCTCGCCTAGCTCATACTGTATATACAGTGGCTGAACACGCCATGAGATACTCATCTCAAGTTTGTTGACGTGGTCTTCCTAGCTGGGTACTAGGAATGGCTACTCCCCAATGACAATGGGTGAAGTTTACCAGTGATTTAAACGTAACTCTACAGAGATAGTCAGACAAAACCAGAAGAGCTTATAAAAAGACATGAAAACGTTTAGCCAGTTTCTTTTGCAGAACAATCACAAGAACTGGGAACCCTGCTGCTGAAATTGCACATATCGCTAGTAACGTATTTACACTTTGTGGCGTCATACCCTGATCAGGCAATAAAAAAGCAGATAAGAAAAATGCAACGGTTGTCATTAAATACATGATGGATGTCTGTAATGAAGAAAATCCAGCTCGTTGTTGGTTGTTAGGAAACTGAATCGTAAGCACTGAACATGACACCAAACGGCTGTAAGATGCACCGAGAAATAAACCAATAAATAACGCTGCATGCTGATAGCCTAGTATTGGTATTAGCAAACTCAGTATAAAAACAATGGTTGAACCTGTACCCAGCACTAAAACAGAAAAACGAGAGGTTAACGCCCCTGTAATTTTTGTAGATAGGTAACCTATAACACCTCCACTGAAGAAGAGCCAAGGCAATAGATTTTGTGAAGCACCCAACTGCTGAATCATTAAGGGTGCCAAAATAGGAATGACGAGCATAGGACTAAACTGTACGAGTGCATTAGCAGAGGCGAACAATAATGTGTTCATATCCAGAGGCAGCGCACGAAGCATATCTAAATAGACTTGGTCTTTGGGTATAATGGATACAATTAATGGCAATGCCAACACACACAATGCACTTATGAGCCACAAAGCCACATGCCAACCATAGTGAGTGCATAGAAATAATATGGTAGGCATTCCGACAATATTTACTATTGAAAATGATGCAATCACCGTCGCTAACATTTTTCCTCGTAAATTAGGCGGAGCGTTGTTTATTAATATACTTATACCCACACCCATTGTAGTGCCGCCGACCAACCCTGCACAAAATCGAAGTGCAAGTAGCAGACTAAAACTGGATGTGCAGGTAGTCCAAAGTGTGAGTAGACCTAGTAGCGCCATATTGATAGTTAAAAACCGCTTTTTATTGAAATGATCAATCCAGTAAAAAGCAATAATTCCCGAAAGAACGGCGCCAAGCGTATACATCCCTGAAACATAACCTGAGAATGATACTGGCACTGCGAAATCTGTCGCCATAAAA
Source organism: Acinetobacter sp. 1130196 (assembly GCF_000588095.1). Classification (NCBI taxonomy): domain Bacteria; kingdom Pseudomonadati; phylum Pseudomonadota; class Gammaproteobacteria; order Moraxellales; family Moraxellaceae; genus Acinetobacter; species Acinetobacter sp. 1130196. The sequence goes on from NZ_JFWX01000030.1 coordinate 4,801, forward strand.
ACAAAAATAGGATTGAACACCATATATTTCAGTGCATTCGTGAACTGAACGAAAGCAATTACAGTGGCTATCCGCATGAGGACTTTATAATTAAACGTCTGTGTGGCTAGGGACATCGCAGTAACCTATAGATAAAAGATGTCCGAGTTTAACTGCTATCAATAGTATTGATTATATGGTAGAAATGGCTTTTATTATTATCAAATATGGGACAATTGATGCGTCCGGCTCTGGATTTTAATACCCTGAAAGTATTCATTGCTGTGGTTGAAAAAGAAAGTTTTGTGGGTGCATCGAAACTGCTTGAAATGCCAACATCAAACGTGAGTCGCTGCATTTCTCAGTTAGAAGAAAAACTCGATCTTCAGCTCATTGAGCGTAGTACTCGACATATGAAACTCACTCAGGCAGGGCAACTACTCTATACCAGAGCAAAGCCATTACTCGAAGCGCTTGAGCAAACGGAGACAGAATTAACGTTGCGTCAAATGCAGCTTAAAGGTCCATTACGAATTTGTATTCCAAATGAAATAGGCCCTGCACTGCTAGGTTCTGTGATTGCAGAATTCGCCTGTCAGTATCCAGACTTAGAAATCAGCTGTGTCACAAATTTGTCGGGTTTTGAATCTCTACGAGATGATCTGGATTTAGCGATTATCATTAGCCGCGGTCAGATGGATAACAGTGACTACATCGCTCGTCATCTGGTGACTATCCCATGCACGATTGTTGCAGCCCCTTCTCTCATTCAGCGTTATGGCACCCCTACTCGTATCGAGCAATTTGAAGAGTTACCCTGTATTACAACAGTCAGTGCACTCAAAGGTGCTCCTTGGCAATTTGTCAATAAAAAGGGGGAATTCGAGGCCATTAAGGTTAAAGGACATTATCGAGTAAACAGCGGAGAGATGGCAGGACAAGCTGCTGTAGCAGGTATCGGTTTTGCAATTCTATCAAAACAAACTTGCCAACCCTACATTAGCGACGGACGGCTAGTCGAGATTGAATTTGAACAAAAGGCAGCCCCTTTGCAGTTATTCGCACTGTATTCAAATCGTCGTTACTTACCCGCTAAAACAAGAGCGCTCATTGACTTCATACATCAAAAATTGAGTCATATTTCTTTATAAAATTGGGCTTTCCACAAACAAGTCCAAACCAATATATTTCACTATATGGCTTTGAGTTTGTTTATCTAATACTGTTATACCAAAGTTATTAAAAATCATAACTTCATTACGCTTATGGTCAGCGTAATGAAGTATAAATGAGATTAATTTTGGTGATTAAAACCAAGCTTCCTGCATATTTAATGGCGTAGTTTCAATTGGATCAAGAACAGCGAGCCAACTGTAAATTTTAGGCATTTCCCAACCAAAAAAATAATCACAGGCAGCTAACTTGCCATTTAAAAAATCTGTTGCTGATGAAGTGGCTAGATTTTCATGAAGGGTTATTGCCTGATCTAGCCATAACCAACCAACCACTAAATGTCCAAATGCTTCTAAATAATTGGCAGCGTTTGCCAATTGCATATCCATATCCTTAATAGCATGTAATGCTGCCGTTACCTCCTGAACCCGTTGCCATGTCTGAGCAAGAGTATTGGCATGGCGCTGTAATGCTGCTATTGACTGAGCTTGAGCAATTGTTCCTGTGATTTTTTCATTCAAAACGTGCATCGCCAGACCATCATTGATCCGTGTTTTGCGTCCGAGTAAATCCATCGCCTGAATGCCAAATGTACCTTCATGAATTGGATTGAGTCGGTTGTCCCGATAGAACTGCTCTACATTGTATTCACGGGTATAGCCATATCCCCCATGTACTTGAATGGCTAAATCATTGGCCACGAGTCCCCATTCTGATGACCAGCTTTTTACCACAGGGGTAAGTAAATCGAGGAGTAGTTGTGCCTTTTTCTGTTGCTCGCTATCTTCAAGAGAGTGAATATCATCTGTTAATTTTGCAGCATACAAACAAAGTGCAAGTGCTCCAGAGGCATATGATTTTTGTGCCAAAAGCATACGGCGCACATCTGCATGTTGGATAATTGGAATTTGTGGAGAACTCGGATCACGTTCACTACGAGAGCGGCCTTGTAAACGGTTTTTTGCATAGTCCAGTGCATGCAAATAACCTGTATATCCCAAGGCGGCTGCGCCCAGACCAACTGAAATTCGGGCCTCATTCATCATATGGAACATATAAGAAAGCCCTTTGCCAGCTTCGCCCACCAGCTCACCAATAGCGCCTGGTTCTCCTTCTGGTGTATAACGACCTTCACCAAAATTTAATACACAGTTGACGGTGCCACGGTAGCCCATTTTATGGTTGATTCCGGCCAAAGCGACATCATTGCGCTCACCTATATTTCCCTGCTCATCAACTAATTTTCGAGGTACGGTAAATAGCGAAATGCCTTGAACGCCAGCAGGTAACTTCCCTTGTTCATCTGGAATTTTGGCTAGAACCAAATGCACAATATTGCCTGAAATATCGTGCTCACCACCTGAAATCCACATTTTATTGCCAAATAAACGATAACGTCCGTCGGCTGTTGGCACTGCACGTGTCCGAATATCTCCCAAACTAGATCCGGCCTGTGGTTCAGATAAGCACATCGTACCAAAGCAGTCACCTGCAATCATGGCATCAATATATGGCTTTACTTTTTTAGGGTCTCCATGGGCCATCAATAAATTTGCATTACCAATCGTTAAAAAAGCGTAGCCTGTCGTACCCGGATTTGCACCCATCAGGTAAGCCATACCTGCTCGTTCAATGGTATTGGGTAAACTCATTCCGTTCCATTCAGTAGAAAAAGCTGTGCTCATCAAACCTGCATCTGCAAAGGCTTTTAAGGCGACACTTACCTCTGGATTAACAGTTACACGCTCACCATCAAAGCTAGGTTCATGGCTATCATTTTTTTTATTGTGGGGCGCAAAAAGATCAGTTGCCAAGTCTTCATATACATTCAATACTGCCGCATAATCACTACGCTCTTGCCCTGCAAAACGAGGACGCTGATTGAGTACTTCAATGTTAAGCCAATCAAACAGTAAGAAATCGACATCCTGTCGAGAAAGAATCATTTCATTATTCACACGGTTCTCCCAATTAAAAATTCATCAGCGTTAACCATTCGGCAACGAGCGCTGGTTTGGGGTGGTTTTCAATTTCAACTGTCACACCTAAGGTCAGCTGATAGCTTCCCGCTCTTTTTTCTATGATTTGTTTTAAGGTAAATCTTCCCCGTACACGATGTCCGCTCGGCACAGGACTTAGAAAGCGTAAATTATTCATGCCATAGTTTACCGATGAGGTTTGTCCCTCTACAGAGGGCAATACTTCGGCCGCCATAGCCGATAGTAAAGATAAAGTCAAAAAACCATGAGCAATCGTGCCACCAAATGGAGTTTGTTTAGCTTTTTCGGTATCAATATGGATGAATTGCCAATCTCGCGTAACATCCGCAAAAGCATTAATCATGGCTTGGTCAATGGTCAACCAATCAGAGACACCTAGTTCTTTATCTTGCAAGTCAAACAGTTGCTCAATCGTCACTATACTCATGTTAGTCCCCGCTTAAACCCGCTTTTTGCAACTCTAAATTGCCTTGCGCTGCGCCCATCGTAGGAACGATTTCATTGGTACGATCAGTAAGCTCACTTAAATGCTGTACCAAGTTATGCACTACCTCATCGCCAGTTCCTAAATGAATGCCTTGGGTCAAGGTAATATGTGCAGCTTCAAAACTTCCGGCCCCTGCACAAATAATCATTTTATTAGGGGCTTCTTCGCTGACTAATACAGCAATCGCTGGACTAACTGCACTTGGTGCAAGTGCTTTGAGTGAGGTTTCTGGTAACAAGCCTTCCAACATTCGGGTTGCTGCTGTTGGGGCAATACAATTGACTCGAATGTTATATTTTTCGCCTTCTAAGCCTAATGTTTGCATTAAACCTACTAAAGCCATTTTTGCAGCACTATAGTTAGACTGACCAAAGTTTCCGTATAAACCCGAGGATGACGTGGTCATGACAATACGACCATATTTCTGCTCGCGCATGATTTCCCAAACTGCTTTAGTGCAGTTCACGGCACCCATCAAATGCACATCGATCACTAGCCGAAAATCTTCTAATGTCATTTTGCTAAAGGTTTTATCACGCAAAATGCCCGCATTATTGACTAAAATATCAATGCGTCCCCAACGAGCCATAGTGTCATCGACCATACGCTGGACTTGCTCCGCATCGGTGACGGAAGCACCATTGGCGATCGCCTCACCACCGGCTGCAATGATTTCATCAACCACTTTCTGTGCAGCTGAAGTTGATCCGCCATTGCCATGTACATCACTGCCTAAATCATTGACTACAACTTTTGCGCCTAAACGAGCCAGTAATAGCGCATGCTCACGTCCTAAGCCTGCACCGGCACCTGTAACAATTGCAACACGGTTGGTTAAATTGATTGTCATAGTTTTTTCCTAAATAGATTTATTAATATTTTGTTCTTAATAAGTATTTAATAAGCCGTAACACCACCATCAATTGCAATGGCCTGACCTGTGAGATATGAATTTTCTCTAGCACACATCATCAGCATCATTGCAACAACTTCACTCGGATGGGCAAGACGCTTCATCGGAGAAGCCTGTGCCAGAAAGTCTTGTTTCGCGTTCAGTTCACTGTCGAGCACCATCGGTGTAGTGGTATAAAATGGACAAATTGCATTAACCCGAATCCCTTTATTTGCATATTCCACTGCTGCTGTTTTGGTTAAACCCACCACTGCATGTTTTGCTGCCGAATAAGCTGCCAGTTTTGGAGCTGCTCCTAAACCTGCAATAGAAGCAACATTTAGAATAACGCCACCACCTTGTTGTAGCATTTGTCGAATTTGATGCTTCATTCCAAAAAATACGCCTTTGGCATTTACAGCAAAACTCAAGTCCAGATCTGCCTCATTGGTATCAATAAAGCTTTTCATTGGCGGACTCATACCCGCATTATTTATACTGACATCAATTCTACCGAAATGATCCACCGCACTTTGTACCAATGCCTGTACTTCTGCTTCAAGACTAACATCACAAGCCTGCGCAACTACTTGTATACCCGCTTGTTGTAATGGTTCAACCACTGCATTCAGCCCTGCGATATTGCGGTCTCCCAAGACTAATTTTGCTCCATGTTCTGCCAATTGCTGGGCCAGCAGTGCACCAAATCCACTCGCCGCACCTGTGATTGAGACCACTTGATCTGAATACTGATCGTACATTGCTACCCGTCCTTAAATGGTTAAACCACCATCAACCACAATACATTCACCATTGGTATAACTTGCTGCATCAGAGACAAGATATAAAACCGTTCCAGCCATTTCACGTGGCTCCGCATGACGGCGTAATGGGATTTCTTGCAACCAACGGTTATATACCTCTTCATTGCTAAATAGGGCGCCAGCAAATTTGGTTTTTGTTAGACCTGGGAGTATGGCATTAACACGAATCCCTAAAGGGCCGCATTCTTTGGCAAACGCTTTCGTCATATTCACCACGGCTGCTTTGGTAATTGAATAAATAGCTTGGCGGTCGCCTGGTTGTAATGCATTCACAGAAGCGGTGTTGACAATCGCACCGCTGCCTTGAGCTCGCATCAGTTTTCCAGCTTCAATCGACATAAAGAAATAACCACGAATATTGACCTCAACCGTTTTGTTATATGCCGCAAGGTCTGTATCGAGAATATGGCCATAATAAGGGTTTGCTGCAGCATTATTGACTAGAATATCCAAACGCCCATGCTTAGAACGGATATGATCAAAAATAGCCGTAATATCCTCCATTGAACCCACATGACATGCAAACGCTTCTGCCTTGCCACCTGCCTGAATAATTTGATCGGCAACCGCTTGGCAATCATCAATTTTTCTACTCGAAACAATGACATGTGCGCCATACTCAGCTAAAAGTTTTGCAATTTCTTCACCAATCCCACGACTTGCACCAGTTATTAATGCGACTTTCCCTGTTAAATCAAACAAATTGGTTGGCATATTTTTACTCCTGAGCTTGGTCTATTTTACTGTTGGGCTTTTAAATTCTTGTGTTTGCCTATCAGTTTTGGAAACGAGTTTTTATTTGCTATCGAACATATAACATCGCTGGTACGATGCTTATAAACATACCCAACCTATAACAATGAATAAAATGAATTATTTGAATATTCAACTATGCATAAAATTAATATGTATGTTTCTTTTCTCTTATACAGTTAAGCTTCTACTCAAGAAAATCGTTTTTAAGCTTAAGTTCTTTTTCAATACATCTTTACACTGTTCAAGTACTTCAATAATTCACTACTCTTTTTTTCAATAACTCAAATTTGTTACCATTGCACCGCTGGAATGGTCTGAAAACACTTTATACTAGGGATGCTGGTTCTAAGGTTCATCCAGTTATTGTACTTTTCTTGAATTACATTCATTTTTTAAAAATTTGAAATTGGTTCATTAACCAAAAGTAAATTTTTCGTTTTTTTAAGGGTTTTTTACGCATGAATAGCGCTGAAATCATGGCTGATCTCTCCAACCACACTCCAATGATGCAGCAATATCTCAAAGTCAAAAAAGACTATCAACATGCGTTGCTGTTTTATCGTATGGGCGACTTTTACGAACTGTTCTTTGAAGACGCGCATTTAGCAGCCAAACTTTTAGGCATTACTTTAACCCATCGTGGTAAAGCAAATGGCAACCCGATTCCAATGGCAGGCGTTCCCTACCATTCAGCCGAAGGTTATTTGGCGCGTTTAGTAAAAGCAGGCCGCACTGTAGCCATTTGTGAACAAGTGGGTGAAGTCACCGGCAAAGGTCCTGTTGAGCGTAAAGTTGTTCGTATTCTTACCCCTGGTACATTAACCGACGATGCATTACTCACAAGTTATCAGTCCTCTAATCTTGTTGCGTTATGTATCCATCAAAACCAGATCGGTTTTGCTTTACTCGACTTAAGTGCAGGTATTTTTAAAGTTCAACAACAAGACTACAAACCGGAACAACTTCCAATTGAACTGGCACGCCTCATGCCAAGTGAAATTTTAATTGATGAAGATCTTGTCGATCAAAATATTATCGAACAAATCAAAAAGCATTTAGATTGCCCTGTAACCAAGCGCCCAAATGTAGACTTCAATTTAAACAATGCACAAAAAACCTTATGTGACCAGTTCTCTGTATCAACGCTTTCTGGTTTTGGTTTAGATCCGCTACCTTTGGCTAAAGCTGCTGCTGCTGCTCTAATTCACTATGCCAAAGAAACCCAGAAAACGGCGTTACCACATATTCGTTCAATTCTTTTAGAACAAAGCACTGACTTTATTGCGCTCGACCCAATCACGCGCCGTAACTTAGAAATTATTGAACCTTTGTTTGAACACGGCACATCATTATTCCAACTGGTGAACGACTGCCAAACTGCAATGGGTGGACGTTTACTTAGCCGAACACTCATGCAACCTGTCCGTGATACCGCATTACTTGATGCACGTTTAGATGCAATTGAACAGTTAATTCAGGGCTACCATGAAAGTCCGGTTCGTTTAGTGCTTAAAGAAATTGGGGATATTGAACGTGTACTTAGTCGTGTGGCGCTGGGTAGTGCGCGACCACGCGATTTAGTTCAGCTTCGTCATGCTTGCGCGCAAATTCCATTTTTACGAAATGCATTAGCACCTGTTGTACAAGCAAAGAAATCCAAGTTATTAGGACAGCTCGATCAAGAATTGGGTGACTTTAAATCGCTTCATCAACATTTAATGGCTGCGATTGTTGAAAACCCACCGGTATTACTTCGTGATGGCAATGTAATTGCAGAAGGCTATGATGCTGAACTCGACGAATTACGCCAAATTCGTGATCATGCAGGCCAATTCCTCATTGATTTAGAAATAAAAGAGCGTGAACGTACTGGCATTAGCACCTTAAAAATCGGTTATAACCGTGTAAGTGGTTACTATATTGAACTGACTCGCTCTCAAGCCGAACAAGCCCCTGCCGACTATATTCGTCGTCAGACCTTAAAAAATGCCGAGCGCTACATTACGCCTGAGCTAAAAAGTTTTGAGGATAAAGTTTTATCAAGTGAGTCTCGTGCATTAGCACGTGAAAAAGCGTTATTTGAAGCTTTACTTGAAAACCTTCGTGAAAATATTGCTCATCTACAAATGATGAGTTCAGCAATCGCACAAATTGATGTAATTGCAAACTTTGCTCATCAAGCGCGTTTAAACAACTGGGCACGCCCTGAATTTACACCAGAAACAGGTATTAAGATTCAAGGTGGCCGTCATCCTGTAGTTGAAGCGTTAAGTAAAGCGCCATTTACACCAAATGATACTTTCCTTGATGCCCAGCACCGTATGGCAATTATTACCGGTCCAAACATGGGCGGTAAGTCTACTTTTATGCGCCAAACAGCATTAATTAGTTTGCTTGCTTACTGCGGTAGTTACGTTCCGGCACGAGCTGCCAAACTTGGCCCAATCGACCGTATTTTTACCCGTATTGGCTCAGCCGATGACTTATCGACAGGCAAATCGACCTTTATGGTTGAGATGACTGAAACTTCACAAATCTTGCACCATGCGACGAATCAATCGCTTGTGTTAATGGACGAAGTTGGTCGCGGAACCAGTACCTATGATGGACTTTCTTTAGCGTGGGCTTGTGTGGTTGATTTAACCAAACGCATTAAATGTCTTTGCTTGTTTGCGACTCACTATTTTGAATTAACAGAGTTGGGCAGCGAACCTGGTATTGATAACTATCATGTCACTGCTCAAGAGTTAAACGGTAATCTGATCTTATTGCATAAAGTCCAACAAGGGCCAGCAAGCCAAAGCCATGGTTTACAGGTTGCAAAATTAGCTGGTATTCCAGCTAACGTGATTAAAGAAGCTCAGAAGCGTTTACGTATTTTAGAGAAGCAACAACAGCAGCACTTACAAACTAGTGTTCAAAGTGATTTGTTTGCAACTTTAGATTCAGAAGTTACACCAAGTACTCAAGTCATAGAGAAAGTGATTGAAGTTGAAGTCTCTTCACCTGCCCTCGATTTACTTAAGCAAATCGAAGTAGACAACCTGACCCCTCGTCAGGCACTTGAACAGCTTTATGAGCTAAAAGCAGCGCTTAATTCATAATCACTCATTGAGCAAACATGTGTATAGGCATGTTTGCTCTTACTTTAAGGAGAATAAAATTTCTATTTTCTTAAGGCCACTACAATACAAAGAGATCGATTTAATTTGGCAACACATTAGTCGACGTGAACTGATTACCCAACTCTACATACAAAAACAAGATCAACTCGAATTAATAGATTGTTTTTATGATGTTAAAAATTGGGATGCCTATCATTTAGAAAATGACCCACCAAAATTAAAAGAACTCTATCAACAAGGTGCTTCATTTGTAGGTGCTTTTAATACGGCTGAACAGCTAGTGGGCATTAGTGTCGTATCTAACCAACACATTGGTGATTATCCTGCTGCTAAATTACTGCAATATTTTTATGTCGATGCCAATCAACAAGGCCAAGGTATTGGCGCAAAGCTGATGCAAGCAGCCAAAGAGTCGACCAAGCAATTGGGCGTTCATCAACTTTATATTTCAGCTACGCCAAGTAAACGTACAGTCGACTTTTATATGAAGTATGGTGCGGCAGTATTGAAACATCCAGATCGGGAATTATGGGAGTTAGAACCAGAAGACATTCATTTGCTCTGTATGCTTTAAGACCCATAATTTAAGGATTTTTTAGCTATAAATGCAGCATAAAAGCAGCATAAAAGCAGCATTTAAGCGCAAGAGTCGGATTTAAGGTATCTAATCAAATAGATACCTTGACCCAAATGACATTTAAACCCATCAGAAAAAATTTATTTAACCTTTTGTTTTTAAAAATATATTTTTATCTCAATTTTACAATCTGACCAATCTTAAGGCCAGAACATTCCTTTGAATATCAAAGTTTTAACTTATCTTCATATGTATAAATAAACAATATCAATAAAAGCAATTGTTTGTTTACCCCTTTTTTGCCTAAAATAAGCTATTCGAAATGAAACCATATTTTTTAGGTAGCTGTCGCCATGACCTTTGTTGTCACTGAAAATTGTATTAAATGTAAATACCAAGATTGCGTAGAAGTTTGTCCTGTAGACTGTTTTTACGAAGGTCCGAATTTCCTAGTGATTAATCCGGATGAATGTATTGACTGCGCATTATGTGAACCAGAATGCCCTGCAAATGCAATTTTCTCTGAAGATGAGTTACCAGAAGGTCAGGAAGTATTTATTGAGTTAAATGCTGAACTTTCTCAAAAATGGCCTAACATTACTCAAATTGGCGATCAACCTGCTGACCGTGAAGAATGGAACGGCAAACCAGATAAGTTACAGTATCTAGAAAAATAATTTCAAAAAAAGATCAGCAACCGCTGATCTTTTTTATACCCTATTCAAACATTTCATTGCAAATTCCTCGTAATTTGTGCACTGTTTTGCATTAAAATAGGCGCAATATTTATTAAGCTTTTGATTTTTCTTATGCGGAAGTTTTTGCAGAGTCTGCTGCCCCTATGCATAATCCCTGCGGTTATGGTAGGTTGCGCCAGCTCTCCCCAACACACAACAACAGGCAAAACCTCTCCAAGTAAACGCATCTTTATTCCTCAAGAACGCGTTATTATCGAACGTCCAATTCCACCTAAAGTTGAGCCTGCTTCTTATCGTGCTTGGTTAAATACTGGCGATCATTATGAACGTGTACGCGAATACGAAAAATTTCTAGCGCGTCATGATGTTGCTGGCATCGTACCAAGTTTTGAATTATTAAGATCAGCTCGCGATTGGCAAAAATGTGGCAGTTCAGAATATGCTGTTCCAAACCGTGAACTTTGGAATAACTCTTTATCGACCTTACGCGTCTTTAAATATTTAATTGCTGCAAAAGTTTTAACCGACTTTGAAGTGACTTCGGTTTATCGTGACTTACCTTTAAACCAATGTGCTGGTGGTGCAAGTTCTTCTAAACATTTGTTTAACTCTGCCATCGATTTCCGTATTGGACCAGAAGTTCCACAACCGCAAGACTATGCGTTTATTGAAAATACCAAGTTTAAATTGTGTCAGTTCTGGGCCCAACATGGTCAAAGTTTAAACTTAGGTATTGGTTTATATAGTTCAGGACAAATCCATATTGATACTCAAGGCTATCGTACTTGGGGACCTGACCTAACCCGTAATACTTCCATGTGTAATTTCTAAAATATAAATCCCCTTGTGCGCTTCAGTTTAAGGGGATTTGCTCATTCTATAATCAACCAAAATTTCTTAATCCGAAGATTTTTGCACTCTAGTCATAAACGTTTAAAATACGCCTATCAATATACAGGTAAATTTGACTATGCAGCAGTTGTGGACAGACATTGACGAATATATCGACTCACATTTAATTCCCGAAGATCCCCGACTCGACTTTGCATTAAAAAATACCGACGAACACGGCTTTTCAAATCATCTTGCAGTTGCTCCAAACCAAGGCATGTTTTTACAAATGCTTATTCAGATGAATAAGTGTAAGCGAGTTTTAGAAATTGGAACTTTTGCTGCCTACAGTACAATTTGGCTAGGACGTGCCCTGCCTGAAGATGGCTATTTGCTTACCATTGAAGGTCGCGATACACATGCAGAAATGGCCAAAAAAAATATCGACCATGCGAATCTTCCTGTAAAAGTTGAACTAAAAGCTGGCCGTGCTGCCGATATACTTTCAGCGATAGATCCACAGTCGATTGAGCCTTTCGATTTTATTTTCATTGATGCAGATAAACAGGGTTATCCGGAATATTTAGAACTCAGCCTTAAGTTCTCAAAATCAGGTACGATTATCGTGCTAGACAACGTCATCCGTGCGGGCGATATTTTGAATCCTGAAAACAAAAAACCGAGTATTGAAGGTATTCGTGAAACCTTTAAAGCTTTAGAAAACCATCCGCAAATTCTGTCTTGTACAGCTTTACAAACGGTTGGCTCAAAAGGTCATGACGGCTTCGCGATTGCAATTGTTAAATAGTGATCAAAAAATCATCTTTTCTATTTTATTATTTATAATCAAATAATTACTTTTATTACCCTTGCTTTTCCATATAGTTATCCACAAGATTTGCGGATAACTATATGCTGATCTCATCATTTAGCCACAAGTAATGGCACAGTCGCGTTTCGGAATATGGTCGTTGCAATACTTCCCAAGAAGAACTGATGAATTTTGCTATGGCTAAAAGCACCGAGCACAATAATCTGAATACCGTGTTCTTGTTGGTACTCAAGAATATTCTGGGCAACATCACCATATCGGTAAACAGTGACGACATCTAGGCCGGCTTCTTTAAGGAAATGTTCTGGTTCATTCAATATTTCAGGATGATCGCCCACATACACTAAATGGCACTGTAAAGTCCGTAATAAATCACTTTGTGCAATACGGCGCATCATTTTTTGACACGTAGGAGAGTATTCATAAGCAAATATAAAACGTGTCGGTACTTTGAAGTTTTCACCAATAGTCAGAACCGTGCAATTTGCGCCTCGAATGAAGTTTTCGACATTGCTACCAATTGGTTTATGCTTTTCGGCAGCCCTTTCGCCCACTCGCCCTAAAATAACAATATCATTTTCATGCAAGAGATTGAAACTTTGCTCTAGAAAATCCCCTTTTTCCTGAATTTTGGAGCATGTAATTCCGTGTTTTTCTTTAATTAGATCAGAGATATGTTTGAGTAAGTTATTGCTGTAATCTAAAGCGAGTTCACTTTGTTTTTGCTCTAATTCAGCCAACTCTTTAAGCAACATTGCATTGCTTTCAAAGCCGATTACACCACTTATTTCACCTAAGTGATAACTTGCTGGGTAGTAATCTAAAATTTGTAATAACACAAGCTCTCGTCCAGTTGCTTTCGCAACCCAAGCCGCTGCATCTGCAATAGCATTAATACAAGGTGATGAATCAATACACGCAATAACACGGTTCATTTTTGCCTCTCTTCTTCAGGTCTATTTGCCTTGGAGATTTTTCTATAACTTAGCTTTAACTTAACATAGATAAAAATCCGTATGTTAAGGTTTATGTATTAAAATCCACTTTTTTGTTTAAAGATCAAACATTTTATTACATTCTTAAGACTGTATTATTCTCTTAAACGGATAAATTTTGCTGGGTTTCCACCCACTATATGGTACGGCTCCACATCTTTTGTCACCATACTATTCATACCAACTACAGCGTGTTTACCAATTTTAATTCCGTCTTTAACTCCAACATGCGCGCCTAACCAAACATCTTTTTCAATTTCGATTCCCTGCGAACGAACAGGCTGTTGATAAAGCGGACGGTCTAGTTGCATACCATGATCAAAGGCATATAGATGACAATAAGCAGCAATACGAACTTGATCGTGTAGTTTTATAGCAGCTCGACCACCATCTAAAATACAGTGGTGGTTAATAGCGACTTCGTTACCAATCTCAAGCGGTCCATGTAAACTACAATCTGCCGCAATAAAACAATTGTCACCAATCTTAATTTTCCTACCCGGCTCGGCAAAAATATGGGCTAACGGTGAAATAAAACAGTTCTCCCCGATCTCGACTGTTTCCATATCCATTAAATAAGCCTGATATTCTTTTTGCCATTCTTCTGCCCAGGCACGGTGTTTGGGCTTTAAAGTCCAATATAGCCATGGCATATAATTTAAACGGTGCTTATGTTGATCACGGTATTTGAGTAAGGAATCAGTCATCTGCTAACTCCTCCTCAACTTTTAATTCTTCTCGGCCACGAGTGACATCACGGAGCTTTAAAGCAAGTGGCTCAATCTGGTGGATTTGTAATCTAGCTTCAATATCTACCCCTATTGCAGTATAGGTTTCCTGAAAATCAATTTGCTGCTGCGTAAGCTCATATTGAAAAATAGCCCATTCATTAAAATGACAAGAAAAGTGAATGGTCTTCTTTTCAATAAGTTCAATTCGCTCAGCTAACAATAAGGATTGCCCAGCACAACCGCCATAGGCCCGTACTAAACCACCAGTTCCCAGTTTTATACCCCCATACCAGCGGTTCACCATGACGATAATATTAGTTAAGTCGTTGCCTTCAATAGTTGCCAGAATTGGACGCCCTGCTGTACCAGATGGCTCACCATCATCATTAAAGCGAACGTTATGCCCAATTTTCCACGCCCAACATTGATGGGTAGTCGATATATCTTTATTTAATTCTAAAAATTCTTTCACTTGCTGTTCATTTTCTACTGGCGCAGCAATAGCCTGAAATCTACTTTTTTTAATTTCTTCTTCAAATGTAACCGGTGCTGCAATCGTAAAAGCCATAAATTAAATAAAGCATAATAAAAATCAAATTATAACGTGAATTTAATAGAAGCGAACCTATAAAAAAAGCCCCGAATTTCGGGGCTTCTTCTGTTATCTTTCTCGTAATGCTTCTTTCGCTTTATTAAATGGTTTAAGCAAGTAATCGAGTACAGTTTTCTCACCAGTACGAATATCTACCGTTGCCACCATACCCGGTGTAATACCAAAAGCCTTACCTTGTTTATTGTAGAGCTTGTCTGTATCAGTTCGGATATAAACGCGATAATAGAATTGATCCTGTTTAACTTCATCACGAATCGTGTCTGGAGAAATAACGGTAACTTTACCTTTTAAACCACCATAAATTGAATAATCATAAGCTGTAATTTTTACTAAAGCTTCCTGACCAGGGCGAATGAATGCAATGTCACGTGGCAAAATGCGAGCTTCAATCAGTAACTGTTCATCAATTGGAACAATCGTCATTAACTTACCATTTTGCGGAACGACACCACCATGAGTTGTTACTGTAATTTCTTTTACAACACCGCGTACAGGTGCTCTAAATACGGCACGCTCTAAACTGTCATTACGGCCCATCACGACCTGTTGTTGAGTTTGAGTGTCAGTATTTGCTTTAGATAACTCTTCACGTGCTTTAACGTAATATTGGTTACGTGCATCGTTCATTTTATTTTGCAAATCATTTGCTTCACGGCGTAAACGTAAAACCTCAACCTCACTGGCAGCGCCTTTGGCAACTAAGGGTTCAGTCATCGCTAATTCTTGTTGAACCAACTGTAATGCTTGCTTCAAGCCAGAAAGCGTTTGCTGTAAATCAGCTTTGCGAGACTCATATAAAGCAGTCTCTTCGCGTACAAGCTTCGGATCTTTCGCTACAATTTCAGGAAAAACCAACGGTGTACCATTCACTTCTGCACGCAAAAGTGCCGCTGTTGCCTGAGCGGCAATTAATAAAGATCTTGATTCACCTACATTCGAAGCAAAACGAGTCGGATCCAACTGAGCAAGGATTTGACCTTTTTGAACAATGTCACCTTCTTGTACATTTAATTTAGTTAAAATACCGCCTTCTAAAGACTGAATAACCTGTTCTTTAGATGATGGAATGACTTTACCTGTACCTGTAGACACTTCTTCTAATTGGAAAAACCATGCCCAAATAAAGAAAATAACGAGTCCAATTCCCACAATCCAAATGACCAAACTGGCACGTGGTAATGGTGGTTCACTATAAGATACATTCATTGAACGGGTGAGTTCTTGTTGTTGTTCGCTCATGAATTATCCCCCTTGGCTTACTTGTTTTTGTTGGGCTGTTGATTGATTAAGTACTTGATCTCTTGGTCCATCCATCACGATCTTGCCCTCATTCACGACAATAATACGATCGACCAGTTCTAAAACAGCGCGGCGGTGTGTTGCCACAATCAATGTGCGATGCGCCAACCATCCTTTAAGATGATCAATGAGTTGCTTCTCGGCAACATCATCAATGGCTGCTGTTGGTTCATCGAGTAATAGAATATTCGGTTGACGTATTAATAAACGTGCAAGTAATAAAGCTTGTTTTTGACCACCAGAGAAACCGACACCACCTTCTAAAATGAGGTGATCCAGCCCTTCTTTTTTCTCTTGAATGAAAGGTAATGCGCCTGTCACGACCAAAGCACGAAGAATATCTTCATCGGTCGCAAGTGGTGCACCTTAGGTCAGGTTTTCACGGATTGTTCCGTAAAATAAATGAGCATTCTGGTTGAGTAATCCCATATCACGACGTACATCGGATGGGTCAATTAAAGACAGATCTAAACCGTCCAGATGCACAGCACCTTGAGTCGGAGATTGCATGCCAGATAAGAGTTGAAGTAATGTCGATTTACCTGCTCCATTACGACCTAAAATTGCAATCTTTTCACCCGCACGAATTTGCAAATGGCGAATTGCCAGACTTGGTTTTGGGTCATCATCCCCGTATTGGAACATGACATTTTTTAATTCGTAATTACCGTTTAAAACAGCTTTATGAACCAAATGTGCACGATCAGCCTGATCAATTGGGCGCTGCATGAGTTCATCAAGACTTTGTTTAGCAACTTTTGCTTGCTGTAAACGACCTAATACCCCTGTAATTTGGGCAATCGGTGCCAACATACGTGAAGAAAGAATTGAACACGCAACGAGCGCACCCGTGGTCATTTCCCCATCCATTACCGCAAAACAGCCCACTAACACCACAATAGCGTAAGTTAAGCCCTGAACCATTTGGGTCCAAGCCATTAAAGTACCAACAATTTTACGCTGTCTCATACCAATGTCGGCTGAAACTTCATTCATGTGGTTCCATTGGTTTTGGAAACGTGATTCAGCACGTAATAGCTTGATGTCTTCAATACCCTGTACTGCTTCTACAAGTATTGCGTTACGAATTGAAGACTCTCTCATACCTTCTTGTGCAAGTTGAGCCAATTTCTTCTGTACTAGAACACCTGGCAAAATCATAAGCGGCACAACAAGCAACATAACCCAGAATAATTTTCCTCCAATAATCGCAAAGATAATCAGGAACAAGAAAAAGAATGGGAAATCGGCAATTGCACTAATAGTAGTTGAGGTTACTAACTCACGAACACCTTCGAGTTCACGAATCTGGGAAATAAAACTACCGGTAGATTTAGAGCGATCTTTATTTTTGATACGTAAAGCATGGCCAAATACACGGTCTGAGACACGTAAGTCGGCACGCTTACCAATAATATCGGATAAATACACTCTCGAAACGCGTAAGGTAAACTCGAAAAGAGCCGCAATGAGTACACCACCTGCCAGCACCCATAAGGTCGGGATTGACTGAGATGGCACAACACGGTCATAGACTTGCATCGAGAAAATAATGGTTGCCAATGCCAAAATATTGGCAATTAAAGAGGCAAACATAATATCGATATAACGTTTCCAGTCTCTTAAAACAATCGACCAGAACCAGTTAGCTTCGTATGGCTTGATATATTCATCAATACGGGCGTCTGGAATAGACGTTTCAGGGCGTAAAATATAGACATTTTTGAGTGTCGTTTTTAGAACGTCTAAAGATAAGTTTTGTGAAAGACCTTGATCTCCACTGAACTGAATACTCACATTACCTTGCGTATCTGCTTTATCGATTACACCGACTTGTCCATCATTAAACTCCACCATAACCGGTAAACGCCATGGGTTTAATAAGTCTAAAGAAAATGGCGCCTTACGAAGATTAAGACCGACCTGACGCGTCATTAATTGCAAGACATCATCTAGATTCTGGTTTTGGTTCCAGTCGAGTTGTAAACGAATTCTTTCTTCTGACGGTTCGATTCGGTAGTGTTTGGCAATAGTTAAGACCGCCTGTAACCAAGGCTGGTAATTTATTTTTGTCATCATGGTTGTACTTCGAACCCCTGAATTGAAATATTATTTAAGCCATAGGCTTGGCGGGAACGTCCTGTTGCTGCAATGTATTGAACAATGCTGTTATAAATGTCATAACGTGCTGATTCGAGTTCTGAGTTGGCACTATGAATGGCTTGTTCAGCATTTAATAAATCGACCAGTGAACGGGTACCGAGCTTATATTGCTCTTGGTAGAGTTCACGTGTACGAACCGTCGTTGCTTGGCGACTTGCCAAAACCTGCATTTGACGTTGTTTATTTTCAATTTGTTCACGACTTGTTCTAATTTGATCCAGCACATCCAGATAAACGGAATTGACTTTAGATTTAGCCGCTTCTTCAGCATAACTTGCCATTTTTACTTGTGAAGCGGTTGCACCACCTTGATAAAACTGACTTGTTGCTTCCAACATGACTGAACTATATAAGCCATCATCCTTATCATTATTTGGATTTTTACCGTTAATCGCCTGACTGACCGAGCCTTTAACAGCTAAGGTCGGATAACGTGTTAAACGGGTTTGTTCTTTTTGTGCTTTAGCAACCTCTACACTTGCCTGTGCGGCAATCATTTTAGGAATAGTATTAAACTCAGGTTCACCATAAAGGTCAGATTGCTTTACGAGGTCTTCGGAAATAATCCATCCAGTACGAGTAACATCTGCGCCGAGTAACGTTCTTAAATGCTGTTGATATTGACGTAACAATGATTGCTGCGCAATTAAGGTCGACTGCGCTGCTTGTAAGTATGACTGCGCCTGAATTGGATCTGCCTGACTCGCGACACCGGCGTTTGCTCGTAGATTAGCAATGTCTTGAATGCGTTGAATACCGGCAATTTGCTGCTCAGCAATTTTATTAAGTTGAAGATAACGCTGAATATTCACAATAGTTTGTGCAACATCCAAAGCTAGAGTATCAACACTGACTAAAACATTCGCTTGTTCAACCTGAACTTTAGCCTGTTCAACATTCACACCTGATTTGACCTTACCAAAGTCATAGAGCATTTGAGTAGCACTTAAAGTGAGTAGCTGCCTACCACGCTCGCCAGTGCTTAAATCACCAGTTGAAATTCCTCCAGCCAGCTGGGGATAGTAACCGGCTTTAGCAACGTCAACTCCTGAATTTTGACCTGCTAAAGTTGCAATAGATTGTGAAATATCTGGACTACGCTGAATGGCAATTTTTACCGCATCTTGCAATGTCATCGTTCGAGATGGCAAGTTGGAAAAAGATGAAGCCGACTTATCATTAAGTTGAACAGTTGGAAATTCCTGCACAATAGAACGATCTAGCTTGAAATTACTAAGCTCGTGCATCTTGGCAACTTTAAAATCATCACTACTTTTAGGGACAAAAAGTTGTGACAAGTTTTCTTTCAGGGTGTGGTATTGCTCACTTGGTTTAGCAGCGTATATCACAACAGGAACATGTAGTGTACTTAAAAGCATCAGCCCTTTCAGGAAAGCCTGCTTTCTACATTTCCCTTTCACTCTTTTCTGGTTATATCCAATCATGCTTATCTTGTTGATCTTGTTGATCTTGTTGATCTTGTTGATCTTGTTGATCTTGTTGATCTTGTTGATCTTGTTGATCTTGTTTGTTATCGTTTAAAAGCATCTCCATTCTACATAGTTTTTCAATGAAAACAGCATAATTGGTCGAATAAATCACACATTATTTTTTTATTAAATGAGTGGTATATGTAATTGTTTTTATTTATAAAACATCAAAAAACAAAAAAGAGGCCTTGACCTCTTTTTAACCAATTAGATTAATGACTTTAATTAAACTGTAAAATCATCACCCAAATAGACTTTACGTACCTGTTCATTGTCTAAAATTTCTTGTGGTGTGCCTTCAGCAATTACCGAGCCTTCACTTACAATATAAGCACGTTCACAGATTGCCAAAGTTTCACGAACGTTGTGATCGGTAATGAGTACACCAATACCACGATCTTTTAATGTTTGGATAATATCTTTAATATCGCCCACTGAAATTGGATCGACACCCGCAAATGGCTCATCCAATAGCATAAACTTAGGGTCTGCTGCCAAAGCACGCGCAATTTCCGCACGGCGGCGTTCACCACCCGATACACTCATTCCTAATGAATCTTTGATATGACTAATTTTAAAGTCGTTTAACAACTCATGAAGACGTTGTTGGCGTTGTTGCTTATTCAAATCTTTACGCGTCTCTAAGATCGACATAATATTTTCAGCAATCGTCAACTTTCTAAAGATAGAAGCTTCTTGAGGCAAATAACCAATACCTTTACGCGCACGCTCATGCATCGCTAGATCTGACATATCGAGGTCATCAAGATGAATCTCGCCCTTATCCATACGCACAAGCCCAACGACCATATAGAAACTGGTCGTTTTTCCGGCACCGTTAGGACCAAGCAAACCAACAATCTGTCCACTTTGCATACTAAAAGAGACGTCTTTGACAACCCAACGCTTACTATAGTTTTTGGCTAAGTGCTTAATACACAAAGTTTGCGGTTGTTGAAGAGCTTGCTGCATTAGTCACGCGCTCCTGGGAAACTTTTAGAACTTGAAGGTGGAATAATAATTTGTACACGGTTTGAAGAAGAACCTTGAGCTTCAACATCACCTTTGTTCATACTATATTTCAGAGAATTACCACGAATACTTGAACCATCTTGGTATAAGTATGCGCCGCCAGACAGAGTAATAATGCCTGTATCTGCATTATAGACAATCGTTTGCCCTTCACCACGTGCAACACCTTTATTGGCATTGATTTGCTGTTGGAACTTAGCTGGTCGGCCTTTGGCAGTAATCACTTGAATTTCACGTTTCGAGTTTAGATTGGCAACAATTGAGTCAGCTTGAAGCTTCATCGTACCTTGCTCAATCACAACATTACCCGTGTAAGTGGTCAAACCAGTTTTGTCATTATAAGTTGCACGGTCTGCGACCAATGAAATTTGTTGATTACGGTCAGACGGCAAAGCAAAAGTCGAAGCAGATGATAAAGCAACGAATGTAATTACCGCAGCTTGTTTTAGGAAAGCTGAAGAACGTTTTAAATTAAGACTTTGGTGCATACTTTCCTCGAATATTAAAAAATTCGTACTGACCGTTATTCAAATTGCCTTTTAATCCTTTACTCACAAACTCGCCTTGTGGAGACTGAACAACCACTTGATGGTTTGTTTCAATGTCTCTGGTTTTTGGATAACCTGTTAGTTCATCGGTTTGGAACTCAATGGTTCCTTGAGGTGCAATCTTGGTTGCGACCACATCGCCCGATAACACAACCTTTTGATTATCATCATATCCATAAGCTTGTTTAGCAAAGAATGTTGCATCAACTTTACCTAATTTATACATAGAGGCGTTAAGTTGATCCAACTTTGACGTTTTTTGTTGCATATCCTGCTCAAGCTGACGAACTTCAGCACGAATATACAAATTGCCTTTGTCATCAGTTTGAGTCAAATGGACGCCCTGCGCCGAATACGTCATATTCTTCGCCGAACCAATGTCCAGTTTTTTTGCCTTGCCACTATAGTAGTAATAACCACCACTCACAGCAGCAACTACTACAGCAACAATATATAAAACTCTGGTATCCATGAGCAGGAATAGCCTACCTTTTTAAGTAATCTTGTTATTAATGCGGTACTGCAAGATATTTTTCAAGAAGTTCCTGGTAAATGCCTTTTGCGATCAGCAACATATCACAGACTTCACGAACAGCTCCACGACCACCCATTGCTTGGGTCACTAAGTGCGCACGGCGGCGCACTTCTTCATGTCCGTTTGGAACGGTAACACTCATTCCTGCAATCGCAAATGCTGAAAGATCTGGCCAATCATCGCCCATATATAAACAATCTGAAGGCAAAATATTAAACTGTGCACAAGCTTCGCGAAGTGCCGAGCCTTTGTCTTCACGACCCTGAAAAACGAGGTCTACACCCAAATCAGACATACGTTTATCAACAATATTACTTTTTCGACCAGTAATAATGATGACTTTCATGCCCGCTTGTTGCGCAAGTTTCATACCCAAACCATCACGGATATCGAATGATTTAATTTCATCGCCCGTGTTAGTTAACGTCACAAAGCCATCACTTAAAATACCATCAACATCCAGAACCAATGCCTGCAAATGACGTGCTTGTTCTAACAATGCATACGATGCCATGGATTAATTCACCCCTGCCTGAATAAGATCATGCATACTAATTACCCCAATCACTTTATTTTGGTCGTCGACCACCACAAACTGACTGATTTTTTTCTGGTTAAGTTGTTGTAACGCTTCTACAGCACGTGCTTCTTGAGAAATAGTTGACGGTTTTTTGGTCATGACCTCAGACACAGGTAAATTCACATCAAACCCTTGCTGTTTATCAATAAGACGACGTAAGTCTCCATCTGTAAAAATACCAAGCAAGTGGTCTTGTTCATCAACAATTGTCGTTAAACCTAAACGCTTATTTGAAATCTCGTAAAGCACTTGATTCATTGGAGTCTCAGGTGAAACTTTTGGTAACTCGTCACCTGTATGCATTAAATGTTTTACATGTAAAAGTAAACGCTTACCTAATGCCCCTGCTGGATGCGAACGTGCAAAATCATCAGCAGTAAAACCGCGTGCTTCAAGCAAAGCAACCGCTAAAGCATCGCCTAAAACCAAAGTCGCTGTCGTACTTGAAGTAGGAGCCAAGCCTAAAGGGCAAGCTTCATCCGACTCACCTAGAGTTAAAGCGATATCAGCATTTTGCGGCATTGGACCTTTATCATCACGACTAATCGTAATCATCGGTACGCCGAGATGTTTAATAAGCGGCATAAGCATCATGATTTCATCGCTTTTTCCTGAGTTGGAAATTGCAATAAGTACATCACCGCGAACCAGCATACCTAAATCGCCATGGCCCGCTTCACCAGGATGCATAAAGAAAGACGGCGTACCTGTAGAGGCAAATGTTGCCGCCATTTTTCGACCAATATGCCCAGATTTACCCATACCTGTAATCACAACACGACCTTTACACTGCAACAGTACTTCGCAAGCACGGTTAAAACGGTCATCAATTTGTGTTGCTAATACATCTATGGCTTGTTGCTCAATACGCAATGTAGCTAATGCACTGCTTTGGAAATCTGTAGGATTAGGCATACGAGTTTGACTCAAAATAATTGATCTGATCTCTTAATTGAGATCGGTGATTTTAATCAAAAGATTTGGGGGCATTCTAGCATAACTCAATCAGTTACACGTTTTTAAATGTATAAGATTTCACAAGCTTATAAAATTCATGCATAAAACTTTGTTAAAAATGATGCATCAGTTATGATGTAACACTATTTTTGTTGAGTGTTTGAAAACCCTTATGCAACCGTTTGTTTTATATAACTCTGAGCAACGAAAAAAAGTTGAATTTGTACCTCGCAAAGAAGGTCACATCGATATGTACGTCTGCGGTATGACCGTTTACGACTACTGTCATATCGGGCATGCTCGAGTTATGGTTGCATTTGACTACATTATCCGTTTCTTGCGTAGTCAAGGCTGGAAAGTTCGCTACATTCGCAACATTACCGACATTGACGACAAAATCATCAAACGTGCGAATGAAAATGGTGAAACGATTCAACAGCTCACCACTCGTTTCATCGACGCTATGAATGAAGATGCAGCGAACTTAGGCTGTTTAGCGCCAGATGAAGCACCGAAAGCGACTGAATATATCGACCAGATGCAAAACATGATTGGCAATCTGGTCAATAAAGGCGCTGCTTACCCTGCTTCAAACGGCGATGTTTATTTTGAAGTCACCAAATTTGAAAAGTATGGTCGCCTCTCTGGTCGTAAGCTTGATGACATGCAAGCTGGCGCGAGTGAGCGTGTCGATGTAGAAGTTGAAAAGAAACATCCTTTTGACTTTGTGCTTTGGAAACGTGCCAAAGAAAATGAACCGTCTTGGGCATCCCCTTGGGGTAATGGCCGTCCGGGTTGGCACATCGAATGTTCTGCAATGTCAACTTGCTGCCTAGGTAACCACTTTGACATTCATGGTGGTGGTTCAGATTTAATGTTCCCACACCATGAAAATGAAATTGCACAAAGTGAAGCCTCAACTGGTGAGCAGTATGTGAATTACTGGATGCATGTTGGCTTTATTAACGTTGATGGCGAAAAGATGTCTAAGTCTTTAGGCAACTTCTTTACGATTCGTGACGTGATGGAGAAGTTCCACCCTGAAGTGATCCGCTATTTTATTGTGTCTTCACACTACCGTAGCCCAGTGAACTTCTCTGATGTAGCGCTTAAAGAAGCAAAAACTTCTTTAACTCGTTTCTACCATTCATTTAAAGCTTATCAACAAGTATATGGTCAAACGACAACTGAAACGCTTGATCAAGGCTTTATTGAACGTTTTAACAACGCCATGTGTGACGATTTCAACACTGCCGAAGCAATGGCTGTATTGTTTGAACTCAACAAAGAGTTAAACCGTGCTGTAAAAGAAGAGCAAGCTGACCAAGCGACTGTGCTTTATTCGACATTACGTTACCTCACCAACATTTTAGGTTTGGTACAACACAATGTAGATGATTTCTTAAAATCAGATATTGGACAAGAAGCGCTTGCATTGTCTGATGCTGAAATTGAAGATTTTATTCAACAACGTGTTGATGCTAAAAAAGCTAAAGACTTTGCGAAGGCAGATGCTATTCGTCAGTCTTTACTTGAGCAAGGTGTAGTTCTCGAAGACACCCGTCAAGGTACAGTTTGGCGTCGTGCTGATTAAACGTTCAATTAGATCACAAGAGTGTTGACAGTTTAATGAAACACTCTATAATGTGCTCACATTGCGGGAATAGCTCAGTTGGTAGAGCATAACCTTGCCAAGGTTGGGGTCGCGAGTTCGAGTCTCGTTTCCCGCTCCAAAATTTGTTGTTAAAAATCAATAAGCTGAAAGATTCCAGTAATCTTTCGGCTTGTTTTTTATTGTCGATAGGTCAGCTATGGCTATTCAAAATAGTCATATTTCACATTAAAAAACGCTTTATATTTCCGTGCCGCCGCCAGAAAAGTGGGTGTCATTTGTACATCTTCAATTTTTGTCGGCAGTGCGCCACCATGAAATTTGGAGTGTTAAAAATGCAGAAACCGACCCGTCGCGGCAACGCTTGGCGTATTGAAGTTCGTTATAAAGGCAAGCGCTACGCAGCCACTCGTGATACAGCTAGTGAATGCGAACAGTGGGCAGCCACCAAACTATTAGAATTACAATCTGAACAACCAACCTCAGAACCTGAAAAAATCCATATCTCTTTTCAAGCCCTTTTTGATATGTACTATCAGGATGAAGGCCGCAAAATGAAAAGTGCCCGCCTAATTGTTCAAATGCTTAAATGCCTAAAGAAAAATTGGGGCCAACTAGCAGATGAATCTATACACAACTTAACCCCTGCCCTTGTTAAACAGTGGCGTGATAAAAGATTGAAGCAAGTTAAAGGGGCAACTGTTATTCGAGAAATGGCAATGTATAGTTCAGTTTTTGACTTTGCACGAAAAGAATTATTCTTAACTAAAGAGAACCCATTTAAAGAAATTACTAAGCCTTCCGCACCACCGCCAAGGCACCAACGTATTAGTGATGATCATATTAATAAAGTAATTAAAGGCTTGGATTATGAATGGGGCAAAACACCCACACAGCCTAGACACCGTGTTGCGTGGTCATTTCTCTTTGCCCTTGAGACTGCAATGCGTAAAGGTGAAATCCTTAGCGTGCAAAAGTCTTTAATATTTACTGACTTTATCCGGCTATTAGATACCAAAAACGGCTCATCTCGTGACGTGCCTTTAACTGCCAAGGCAAAAGAAATGCTTTCTTGGTTGCCAGATGATCCAAACGATAATCGCATGGTACCGCTTACATCGAATGCTTTCCGCTTAATTTGGCAACGTAATTTACGCCGTGTTGGTTTAGATGGTGTTATTACTTTCCACGATTCAAGGCATGAAGCAATCACACGCTTTGTTCATGACTATCGTTTGCCTGTTGAAATCCTTGCCAAAATTACAGGTCACAAAACTATTAGTGTACTGGTTAATACCTATTACAATCCGACCGCATCCGAAATAGCTAAAATGCTAAACGCCGCATAAAAAGAAGCTCCTATTTAGGGGCTTTATTTTAAAAGTTTTGTTTCTTAGTAAACTGCCACCAAGTTTTGTTGTAATAGACTTGGTTTTGCAAAAAGTTAATTTTTAATTCATTGCCGTTATAATCATAAAGCTTGGTTACTTCACCGTTTTTATTTATGTCAGCAAGCAAGTTGCATGTGTGCTCCGCCTTGCCCGCCTCCATAACCATAATCATTATTTGCGCCATTTTAAAAACTCAAATTGCCTTTACGCATAATGATACTTGAATATTGTTATTGATTGAATGCGCTGTGCACCCTGAAAACAGAATGCACAGTAGGGCAATAAAAGTTGCTAGTTTAGTTCTCTTGCACAAAACCACTTTATGCGATCCGGTTACTAATCCATCCATAAAAGAATTGCTCTTGGCTTTTATTCCGCTCACAAATCTCGATATAGCGCTGCCCTTGCATAATATTGAGCACACGCACCAGAACCTTCTCGCCTTCTTTCCCGCGTTTTGCCAGATAGGTTTTTAGAGCATTTAGGGTAGCTGGGCCATAAACTCCATCTACTGATAAATCTGGCCAACCAGCTTTACCATTGTTATTTAGGAGATTCAAAGCGCGTTGTAAAAGTGGTTTAGCAAATCCGGTACCGCAATTAACACCAGTATCCAAAAGCTCTTCGGCCACTGCTGAGCTGATTGTATTTACTTGGTCAAATCGCGGAGCCGTCCAGTACTGCTTTTTATAAATTGCTTTGGCCACATCAAGCGGTAAATCTTTCATGCTGCCCTTAAAGCCATTAGTACGAGCTACCACTTCAGTGATACCGTACTTTGTTGCGCCTCCTCGATCCGCAGGATTATTTACATAACCGCCTTCGCGTTTAACGAGTTCTTCAAGATATTGTTCAATATTCATTTCAGTTTCCTTAGATGTAAAAAAACCGCCCGAAGGCGGCATTAACTGTTTTCGATATCATTTCTGGCTTTCTTTACTTCTTTGATTACTTCAATAATCGTCTTACCTTCTTGTTTATCTATGAAATTGAAGATCCACCGGACTAAAGCCCAACCGGGTAATCCACATACAAAGAAGAAACCACCAAGTGCAATCATCCCCCATACATCAGTAACCCATTCATGAAGCCCCCACTTCACAATAATGAATGAGCCACCAGCCAAACTTGATACAACTGTGCAGATCAAGCCTACGGCCCACTCTTGTGGTGAGCGTGGCATTCGTGTCATCAATACAACTGCTGCAACCAAACCGACTGCTAAAGTCACCATGATTGCAACCCCATATAATTTTAAAAGTGCTGTAAAACCGCTAGTGGAAACTGGTTCCATAAATCTCTCCAGATATTTTTAGACAATAAAAAAGCACCCGGTTGGGTGCTGGTATTGTTAGTTTTAGGCTTCAAGTGTTGATTGGGAGATTTTCTCCGTATAGTTCCACGATGTCGGCTTCCAGACATCTCTTGCTGCAACACGAATATAGTATGTTGTGGTTGATTCCAAGTTTTGGATAGTGCATGCATTTTCGATACCAGTCCAACTAGCTGCTAGAGTTTCGGGATCAAAGTTAGCATTCTTACTTATCCATACTTGATAATCTTTTAAGTCTGGAACTTCACTTGGTATCCAAGTCACTGTAATTGATGTTGATGTTGCTGAAGTGTAAACATCCGATAGAGTTGGCGGTACTGGATTGCTGATATTCAAATCAGTAAATGTACTAATCCCCTTTTCTGTTTTACTAGCAACACGGACAGTATAAGCGCGTTGAACTCCATCCACTTTAGCTTCACTCAATGAGTAAGTGTAATCTGTACCAGTCGTTTCGACAGTTCTGATTAATGCACCGCCTGAAAGTATTTGTACGATGTAACCTTGAGCCCCAACGGCGACCTGCCATTGCACTTTAAATGACGTACCAACAAATGGTGACTGAAGTGATAATCCCTTTACACTTGGGGCGCGTCCTCCGTTTATAGTGTGGCTATAGGCGGTCACTTCATCAAGAGTCTGCTCTTTTTGTTGCAGTCCATTGAAACTAGTGAACTTAAAATAAATGGTTTTATCAATAAGATTTGAATTGAACTCATGTTGAAAAATAGCTTTGTCTATTCGTACAAATGACTCACCACCATTATGGTGTTGAATATCATCAAAGCGTCCACGTAAGACTCCACTGAGTGTATACAATCCCCACCTTTAGAATCCACTGCAAATTTTAGAAACTGATTTGCTAAGTCAGTTAAAGCTGGAGCCGCTTGAGCTGCAAATCGGGTCAAAACTCCTTGCAAGGTAGCCTGCACAGTTTCAAGTGCATTGTTGAATTCTTTAGTTGCAGCAATTGCATCTTCACTCATGATTACGCCTAAATCATGGGCTTGACGGGCATATTCCTTTAATTTCTGCCCATTGTTGTCCAATAATGGGGCTAACAAGGTCGCATCATTCGCAATAGCTTCCATGTAGAACGTCATTTCAGCTTGGGATACATTAGCCTTTTGCAAAGTCTGGTAATACTTCTCAAGAATCTGAGGACCTGATAAACCTTTAAATTCTTTAGCTGTAACTCCAACTTTAGGAGCGATCTTTTCAAAGAAATCGGCCATTTCGCCGCCGCCCGTCTGCATGAAGTCACCAAATTTGTCATTGACGTCCTTCATAATGTCGGAAAGCTTATCTTGTTCAACATTTACCTTTTTAGCTGCAAATGCCCACTCTTGAAACTGAGTTGTATTTGAATTGGCTAAGCGAGCCTGAATTTCTAGCTCTTTTGATGCCTTTCCAACCGAAGAAACCAATTCAGGAATTGCAGCGACAGCTTCAGCTACGCCTCTGGCAATTTCTTGTCCTACACCAAGAAAAAAACCGCTCTTTACAAGTGAAAATCCATTTGTAAGTGAGCTTTTAATATCATTACCGACGTTTTTAAATTTATCTGAAAGGCCATTTGCAAAACCGTTTAACTCAGATTTAACATTCGATAAATCAACTTTTAATTCAATCTCACCTGTATTAGCAATTTTTTTGGTTGAATCAGTAACGATCTTTTCTGCATCTTGCATGCCTTGTTTAAGTTCTGATGTCTTTGCACCAACATGTACCTCAACACGGTTATTATTTGCCATACGCACCTCATAGGCATAAAAAAACCTTGCTGATGCAAGGTGTATTAATAAAAAAGCCCCTTCAAAGGGGCTTTATATTTGAAAAAATTTACTGATTAATAACTAGATCTGTTATTCCACAACTAGATGAAGCAGCTTGCGAATGAATGAAGCCCATATTAAATTCTTTAAGTGTTTTAGTTTGTCCAGCTTTTACAATTTCATAAATTACTCGCGTATTACTATCAATCTTTGTCTTGCTGTTTGAATAGTGTTCACACTCTACGGTTATGTCTTTTATGTCGTATTTACTGTTATTTGTAATTTTAAAATCTACTAGCATTACGTTATCAAAACCACCTTTAGCCCAGTTATAATCTAAGGCTGTGTTTTTTAATGCTTCCTCTTTTGGTGATAATTCTTTTGATCCATTTGAATTCGAACCTTCACCAGCAATAATTCCAATTATAAAAAGAACGACAAAACCTAAAAAAATCCACTTCAAGATTGAACGTTTTTTTACTTTTGCTCCACAACTTGGGCAGTTTTTTGCCTGAGTACTAACTTGAGCCCCACACTCTTTACAATTAGTTAAAGCCACCGATTTATCCTTATAAAGTTTTAATTAATAAACTTTAACTAACGCTTACTCATATTGCAAATAGGGCAGCCTTAACCACCCTGCGGGAAACTTTCTAAAACTTCTAGCATATCGTCTTCATCATCATCTGAAACGGTAATAGCTTGTGGGGTTTCTTCGATTCCCATGAACGCTTCTAAAATCCGGCAAAGCCGTTGTATCCCAATATGTGCGGGAGGGTTACTTCGCTGATACGCACTTAACGCTCTTAATCTAGGCAAATCCATTTCATTACGCACATAGTCGTAATCTTTACCCATTGTCAGCACTAAATGCGTGTACAGCTCCTCCCAATCTATTCCCCCGAACCACCTGCAGAGTTGTCATCATTTCCTTTAAGACCAGACACAGACATTACAGCTTCCATCACTTCTGTGAGCTGATCCATAAATAGCATCTCTGCAACATCATTACGAGTAATGTCGGGGTAATTTCGCTTCAAAGATTTGTGTGCCACATCAATTACTGTGCCGACATCATCTGGCTTAAATGATTGAAGTGCCGGCAATAGTTTTTCAACTGCACCAAGAGACAATGGAGCAAAAACAAATGGCTGACCATCAACAATAACTGTAGAGCCACGAGGGTTTTCAACTTGCTTAAAATGCATTTGGCATTACTCCGATAAATCAATTTTGAAAACACGGTTAAGATCGTCAGCCATAGGCTGGAATTCAAACTCAGGAATATCGTAATCGTCCTGTTTTGAACTGAATCCAAGTTTGTTACTGGTACAACGGAAGAAATTCATGTGCATGAATTTACCTTTGTAGTCACGTTGAAGGTCAACGGCAAACTCTGGCGTATAACCCATATCTAGGTTTGAGACAGTGATTGATTTAGCGCCCGCCACCATTGCTGAATAACGGAAGTTAATAAATACCGTTTTACCTGCATCTGCAGCAGCAAATGTATAAGCACCGGTTGCTGCATCTACACTGTATTGTCCGGTTGTTGGTGCCGAAGCTACACGTTTAAGTGGGATTGCTTTAGCATCTGTTACGCCTAGATCCTTTACATATGTACCGCTGTTAGGAACAACCGGTGTAACAGTGCCACCAGCCGGAATCACTTCACCATTAATGGTTTGGGAAACTGTTTCGATTCCACCCTCAGCAACAACACCACCGAAGAAAATAGAATTTAACAATGTGCCATTAATACGCCCGAAAGAAGCTTTACATTTAATGGTACCTTTACCACGCGCGGCATCTACGGCGAACTGTCCACGACCAAAAAGCTCTTTTAAGTCATAGCTAATATCTACACCAACGGATTGCATAACCCCCACTTCAACTGGTGTGGGATTGCTAATCGGTTGCCCGTATACATCTTGAATCGGTGTAGCAAAGATCTTGCCGGCACCAAATAAATATTGAGCCATTTATTTTGACCTCTCTAAAATGACAAAACCGCCATAGAGGCGGTCATAAAATGAATGTTTTGTTAATTGGTTGTGAGGATCCGGATAGGGATAATTGCAATCGCCTGATCATCCAGCATGTTTTCTACTGCTTCATACACTTCTATTGTGCCTTCAATCCAGCAATGCTCAACCAGACCTCCTAAGGTCTGACACTCATTAAAATCTGGATGATCTGGCTGAATAGCTTCACGTATACGATCGATAAATATATTCATCTGTGATGATGGAGGTTTAGCTCTATCAGCCTCATGGATATAGAGATACACCTCAGCAGCAAGTTCAACTTTTGAATCCATACCATGTACAGGTACTTCCTGCTGATTGCCTTGAGTAATAAACATGGCAGGGCGTTCATGGGGCAATACATTACTAAAGTGACGTAAACGGCGACTTACCGTAATCAGCCCTTCCACCTTCGTACTTAACCGCTCAAACAACGCTTGATAGATTGCTTCGCTATCCACTTGCTAAACCCCGCTCAATTGCTGCATCAATATTTTTCGGCACAATCTTGGCCACGATATCCAGTGAATCACGCATAAAGCGCAATTCTCTAAAACGTACATTCCTTGAATGAGCTTTAATATTGACTTGAACCGGTGATATAGGTCGTCCAAAAGCCTGCTTAATTGTTCTCAGATGGGCTTTCACACCCATCGAGCCATTTAAGCCAAACTCATGTGCAGGTGCATAAGGTACCAAAGCACCACCAGCTCCCACAGTGCCTTCAATGGTATCCCTATCCTCTTCCACCTTTGATGAAACGGATCCACGCAAGCGGCCTGACTGAACTTTAAGTCGTTGGCCACTTAACATGTCTTCCTGAACAATCCGCTGTAAGCGCAAAGTAAGAGCGTTAATCGTGCGTCTTATTTCAAACCTAACGCGATTATTCATCTCATCAAAGTTGACTTGGCTATCAACACGATAATCGCTCATAGCTTAATTAC
The DNA here is from genome assembly GCF_000588095.1 of Acinetobacter sp. 1130196. Lineage (NCBI taxonomy): Bacteria > Pseudomonadati > Pseudomonadota > Gammaproteobacteria > Moraxellales > Moraxellaceae > Acinetobacter > Acinetobacter sp. 1130196. Next base: position 37,003 of record NZ_JFWX01000030.1, read on the forward strand.
TCTTTAGCAGATGCCGCCGATTTCTTTGGCTCAACCACTTCAACATAACGCTCAAAACCTAAGGGCTTTAAAATATGGATAAAGTCATTATCAGATTCTAAAACGCCGTTTTTGATATCTAGGTTTTGCCCGGCAATAACGAGTTTGGTTGGCTTATAACCTTCTGGTGCCTGATATTTAAAAGGCATGGGATTCTCCTATACAACAAAGGCACCCACACCCAAACGGTTAGGGTTTGTGCCTTCGTCATCGATTGGAATGGAATTTTTTAACGCAAGGTAACGCTGGCCATAGCTGCTTAAATCATAGAAAGCTTCTTTCGATGATCGGGAATAACTCACACTTTGGCCCGCAATTGTCATGCTTGAGGCGGTACCAAAAGCAGCACCATTGCCACTTGCAGTACCAACTTTAAGAATATGTGCTGCATACAGACCTACAGCACGTTCCTTTAATGCGCCAAACTCAATTTGAGATACGACCAGATCTGCTTCTTCTAATGCATCCTGAATTCTCTCATCTGGCAAAGACATTAAACTCGAATCAGTCGAGAACTTTTTACGAAACGTTTGTACGTCCATATGTCTACCTTATTCCTTAGCTTGTTCTAACTTTGCCTGTAGTTGCTCAAGTGTTTCATCATCACTGAACGTTACTTCAAGATTTGTTAATTCAGCTTTCACGGCGGCCAAAGCAGCTTCATCAGCTGCCTTTTGCTGGTCGCCTGCTGCATCGATTGATTTGCCGCCTTTACCACCACGACCACCAGTTTTACCCGCTGTTTTTGGCTCATCTTCCGCAATTTCCTGAACTTCAAGTTCACCGATATCAATAAGATGTTTAGCAAACTTATTTTTAGTGAGCTTCTTGTGCGCTTCTTCATCCACAAGAGTTGGTGTGCCTGTAGGCAAAACAGCAATACCAGAAAAAACAAAAGCGGCCTGTAAGCCGCTATAGATATAAGAATATTTCATACTGTTTTAATCCTTACACGTGATCCAAATAACGGAGAGAATCAACACGCTTCAACCATACGCCTTGATATTTGTAGTGACCAGGCACTTTAATATCTACACCAACTGGTTGAGCTGCCAAGAAAGTGACGTCATCACATTTCATTTGGATGCATGACGGATCACGGCGGTAAATAATAGAACGGTCAGCACCTGCTGTACCTTTGCCGTTTGAACGACCTAAACCACGAATGGTTAACGGCTTACCTTGTGATGCGAAGATGTTATTTTCTTCAATAAATTTTAAGAAAGTCTTTCCGCCAGAATCAGGAACTACACGGGTAGAAAGGTGTAAATACTGATTTGATGCCATCAAATAAGTATCTGGCTGTACTGATACATCCCCATCAACAAGATCTTCAGCATCTGCCAAGCTTGCATTGAAGTCACTTAGTACTTCTTCAATGGTTGCGGTGGCCCAGTTATGTTGAGCTGTAACTATGGTTACACCCGTCTGATTTAAGAAGCCCTTAACTCCGGTAAGAGCATTGCCATACCAAGCAATGTTACTTAAGTGTTTTTCTGCAGCTAGACGAGCGGCCTCTACTTTATCTGCTTCAAGTGCTAAATTTAATTTTTGAGCTGCTTCTAACTCCAGCACTGAATACATATAACCAATAGTACCGACCTTCACTGGCAATTGAACAGTGTCATATTCAACTTCGGCCAAAGGAATATCATTACCAGTTCCTGAATGATCTTTACCCAAACCCACACCCTTCTTACGGCTTAGGATTTCTCCTCCGCCATATACGGCATTGACAGGTTTAACAGGAATGTATTTAGCGTAATCCATCACTTGCTGAAGCTGAGGATCCATTTCGTTAAATTCTTCCAATTTGACGAATAATTGGGCTAAAGCATCAAGGTTAAATGCATCACCAATATTTGCTTGAACCATTTGAGCTACTGGTGTTAAACGTAGCTTCATTGCTGCCAATTTACTCATAATTATTATGCCCCACGTAATCGAACAGCTGCTAAACCCTGTTCATTTGAAATTGTTTCCCAAGATGCGTTTGGCAACTCTGTACCGTCTGTTGCTGTTGGGGATAAAGAACCTAACGGCGCTGCTGTGGTACCGTTAGCTGTTTTGACATAAACCTTTGCGTTGATGTCTGTGACTGGTGCTGTGACCTTCACGTAAATCGAACCAATGGTCATAACTGGTGCTACATCTGTAGCTTTGTATGCCTCTTTACCATCAGCCGTTTTGCCTGACTTACCAACGCCGTGACGTACGATAATTCCAAACTTGGTGTTAGTTGCACCTGTTACCGCCGAAACTGTTTTTCCGTCAGTACTACGAACAACCACGTCACCATCGTTCACCAAGCTGGCACCAGCTACAGGCAGGGATAAAATATCCTCTGGCCCAATGAGGTGAAACTTCATACCTGGTGCGGCATCGTATTGCTTAACCATGATTTACATCCCCTTAAATTGTTTTGTATGCGTTTTCTTTGCTGTAGGTCTTTTCTTCCCCGCCGCCTGCTGGGTTGCCATCACCAGCTTTAACACTTTGCTGCTGGTGAAGCGCATCACCTACAGGATTAGAAGGATGAGTAACTTTCACAGCACAGAGTGCACGGAAAGTTGTGTCGATCTGCTCAGGTTTTGCATCACCTACTGATACGCTACCCATCAAAGCAGTTACTAAAGCATCACCCGCTTTTGCGGCAATCACATCACGCTTGATTTGCTCACATGAACAACCTTCCGTTTTAACTGACGGCACCAATGCTTTAGCATCAGCAATCACAGCAGCACGCTCTGCAGCAGCTTGCTCAAGCTTTTCAGGTGTCATTTGGTTCTTTTCCAGATCGCCAACTTTTTGCTCAAGAGCAGTTTTTTCGGCATGCAACTGATCTACGACTGCTTGAATTGCTCCAAGCTCATCACCGATAGAAAATTGCTTATCACCAACTTTAAGTTTTGCAGCCTTCATGTTTTCCAGCTGCTCTTGTTGCTGCTTTAATGCATCGGCCAGAGGCGTGTTATCGCCGATGTTAAAACGGATACCGTTTACAATTACTTCCATTGATTTATTCCCCTTTGGTGGAGTTTGCTGTTTGTCACCGATGCGGCAATCACCACCACAACGGCCATATTTAACGAGTGCTACGTGATTGCCTATAAAATTGATAAATTTCGCTTGATACGGCGTACCATCTGGCGCCGTACCCTGCTCAACGATTAATAAAGCTCCATAGCCAAGCGACATTTCTAGCCGTTCGTTGCTTTGGATCAAATCAATGCTGATCTTGTCTTTAATGAGCAAATCACCCACCAGATAATCGCCTTCCTGTCGAACGTTCTCACAATAGCCAATGTGATAATCCTTCCAGTTAGATGCGTTAATTTCATTTTTAGGCGGGTGATAGTCTGTAGCGTCTACACCATTGAAGCTTTGAATAGCCTCAGGCTTAAAAAGCTCCTCTGGCGGTGTGTAAACATTAATGACTTGATCAGCGGTATAACCTTCCAGAGATGGAAACTCATACGCATAGTACTGACGTACTTGAGGTGCTTTAGCTAAGCGAACATTGACGCATTTCAGATACCCCTCTTTGGTAAATGAGCGTGTCGATTCGCTTGGCGCAAAGTCACCAATTTTGAGTTGGTAAATGGTTTTCATAAATTGCGCTCAATAAAAAACCCACCAAATGGTGGGTTTGAAATATCAGATTTAATTTCCTGTGATGAAAAATTTCTTTATTCGTAATCTAAGGTAAATCTATGGCCTGTTTCCTTAATTATATAAACAAATCTTTGATTAGCCTCATCCATCTCCAAACCGATAGTTGCTATTTCAGTTGTTCTTTTTTGAGGGTCAGCCTCTAATATTTGATCAATATTCGTAGAAATTGCATCAAATGAGTTCTCAAATGTAATTAAAATCCTCTGAACATTCGTTATGGCTTCTACAGGCGATCCATTAGCAACAACACCAAAACCTGGTGGGTGATATTCTGTACCATCCTTTACTCTAACTGTTGTGTTGTAGCCTTTACGTCTTAAAATTTTATATTGCTCTTCTGTCAATGGTTCGCTAGTCGATTCAGACTTAAAACTAATTAGTAGATTAGGCCAATTTTCATGAATAGTTTCGATGATATCTAAATCGCACCAATCGCCATGTGAGAAAATACCAATAATGTGTGCTTGAGAGTTAGAAAAGTGGATAAACAATAAATCCGACGTTCTTTCCATATACCCATCACTTTCCACAACATTACCTAAATGAAAATGCTGGATTCTCCAATGAGATAACATATCATCATTATAATCTAGCTTTTTAAGGTTTCTGCTTTGATATTTATTTAAAGAGTTTCCTTTTTCTATATCTAAAATAATTTTTTGATAAGCACCTAAATGTTCAGCAGGTATGACTAAATTTTGAGGTTCAATCACCTCTCTCGGTTGAGCGTTAATAATTCTGTACTTATAACGTTGATATAAATGAATTGGTCCATTTGTTCCAGCCTTATAATTACCAAACTCACTAACTAATTTTTTATGACAGTAATCTTCGTAATCTTTTAAAATTTCATTTTTAATTTCCATTACCCCACCTTAATAAAATGATTAAATAAAATTTAATTACCAAGTTATTAAAATCTCATAAAGTAATTAAATTAATCAATCAAAATATCCTCATAATTAGGCAAAGCTGTGCAACGACAACGAATAGGCTGACCGGGATGCCCACCATCTGGCGGTGAATCCCATCTAAATGTCTTGCCCTGCTTATGTTGATGATCTGGCCTTACACGCTCATCTTTCGCCGTTTGCCATGTGTATGTCTCAACACCCATTGAAAGCTGTCTAGCTTGGTTAATTTGGCCGTTAATCTTGCCCATCTGATCACTAGCGATAAGACGTGCACGATAATCAGTAGATAATCCTAATTGCTTAATAGCTTTGGCCAAGTCTTCATTGGTTTGTCCAGTCTGCAAAGCGTTGGTAATTAATACCTCAAGCTTATCGGCGTATTGCTGCGGAATAGACTTAATCAAACTGACATTTGCCGTGATGTTTAGATCTACCACATCCTGAATATCAGCAGCTCGATAGAACGGCGTTAGATCTACACCAATAATTGTTTTGGTGTGCTCTGCAATTTGCTTGTCCACTTCCTTTTGCGTGTCAGTCACAACCTTTGTGGCTAGAGGCCTAGAAATCTCAACAACATATTTTGTGAGCTTTTCCCTAAACGCCGTCATCATGTCTGAGAACCAAGCATCACCGATATTCTGGCCGACTGTAGGAATAACCAATTCTTTTGTTTGTTCCTGACAGTATTTTGAAATAGCCAGTAGTTGTCGTGTGTAATATAGCTCTACACGGCGATTTACGTGCACGGCTCTCGGCTTGGAAGCTTTACGACCTTTTTTACGTTTCTTCGCCTGCTGGAGGGGGGGTTTCAGGATCTGAATTATCGTTGTCATTAAGCTTCACCATTGTCTCGAGCTCTTTGATATGTTCTTCATCAATCACTGAATAAACACCGTCAATAAGTAGCTGCCGTGCTATCTGTGGCTCTGTGATGATGCCCATCTCTAAATATTTAGCATCCCGTTCAGCGTTAGCTTTCTCAACTTCAGAACGGACCTTAGCGTCTAATTGCCATAGAGGATTGAACACAACATCTAAGCTTGGAATCTGACGACCAAATGTGGCTTGAACAATTACTCTTAAAAGCTTCATCATGAATGGCTTTAAGGACCATATTTGCTTAGTTGCAATACTGTCGTAATAGTTCCGTGTGTCATGCTCGCCTGTTGCATTCATCCCTGCAGGTGATTGACCGAATAAAATCGTATATGGCATATCAGCTGCACCAGCAGTTTGAATCGAATACTCACGCATGAGGTCAGGCAGACCGCCAAAGCTATAAGATTTAGAGTCATACTCCTCCTCTTTATCCAAGACGATCATGCCATTCAAGCCCTTAAGCAATCCGACACTAAGAAAACGTTCAGCTACGGATTTCATATCCTCTTTGATCTTATCGACCAAGTTAGGTGTTCTAATCACGTCAATTTTTGATTCATGGACCAGACTAGCAGTGGCTTTCTTTACGGCAGCATGATCAAGTAGATCCTCATAAACTTCCTGTAAGACACTTACAGGCTCTTCATTGACCACATCTGCATGACCAAATTTAATTAAGCGGGTGTGGTGGATCCGTTGGTTAGATTTACCATCAAGCTTTAGCTTGTAAAATTCAGGCTGCTTTAAAACGCCACCTGCCTCCTTAGGCGATAAATATTTACTGGTATCAGCTTCAATGTGCTTTTTCTTAAGCACCGTGAAAAACTCTAAACGACCAATACCTAACTTGTTTAAATCGAACGGTTGATCTAAGTTGCCGCCGTCTACAGTCCCTAGAAGCACATAGCAAACGCCATATAAGCGAGAAAGGACCAAACTAGATAAGAGCACCCCATCTAAGTTAAATGCCTTACACGCTTCTTTAAGCTTCAATAAATCGTTATCTTGAATCCCTTCAAAAAACCATCCAGCTCGAAGCATGTCACTTGCTGGTCGGTTGACGATTCGCTTAGCTAACCAGTGTTGATACACGGCTTCTAATTGCTCATCAGGAATTACTTTCTTAACGAAAGAACCGTGTGAAGCTTTGTCACGTTCGGTACCAATATTTGAGACAAAGTTTGTATACGCCCCTGCATCGCCAATTGCATCGGGCTTTTTAGTTTCAGCCATAATTTCCTCTAATCAAATACAGTTGGCTTTTTGGCTAATGAATCATTAATTGCATCAATGGTCGGGTCCCACTGGTCGTCATGGTCATGTGACCAATCAGCAGTAAGGCCTTCAATCTCTTCAATGTAGTTCAATAACCACGGTGCATTAGCTGGTAACCAAACGCGCTGATCTTCAACATAAAGAATGACGTCCATTGTCCGTGACAATTTGTCCTCATCCCGCTGAATTGCCCTAATAGGTAATGTAGTTTCCCTAGAAATAGATTGAATTAATCCGGTACCACTCGCCTTATCTTCTACGGCCATATAGCGAAGTTTGCCGATTTTGGTGTTGCTATCCTTATGCTTATTGATAAAGGTTTTAGCCTCCTTCAATAGCTCAGGTGCTTCCCATTTCCCGCGTTTCACATCAATGATGTAAAGGTTATTGTCATAGCCCAGACCAGCACATAAGAACACCGAGAAGTCATTATGCTTTTTGACCTTCTGAGCAGTATCGGCCCATACAGCCCGCCACTTAAGAACAGGTAGCTCTAGATAACGTGGGAACCATTCAGCCTTAACCAGATCACCACCCAGCTTTTTAGGGTTTTGCATGTATTGGCTTGCAAATGTGTAGCGTGACACTGTGGCGCCGTCTTTATCTTCCCCGCCTTTCTCCAGCTGCAGCAATGAAAGTAAAGATTCTTTTAACGGCCAATAGCTTTGACGGCCTTTCGCATCTCTCTCAACATCACGTGGAATTTTGCTTTGTATTTTTTTAGGCAACTTACTGATGTACTCATCATCGATAAGCGCTGGAATACTGATCTGTTCCCATTCACCAGGCACATTACCAGTCATCACAAAGTTAGTCGGATCTTCAACGTGCAAACGCTGCATGATCAGAATAATTGGCGTATCAGATTTAGCTTTACGCGAGTTGACCGTATTTAAGATCTTACGGTTAGCCTTACGTCTAGCTGTTTGGCTAAATGCATCCTCAGGCTTTAATGGGTCATCAAGAATAATGGCACCGGTAAAGCCCTCATTAGCTAATGTACCGGCACGGCGACCTGTGACCTGCCCACCCATCGAAGCAGAATAAACATGACCTGCGTCATATCCATCGACTGTGGTTTTCCAACTAGACTTAGCGTCCGTACTGGTAGAGATCTTTACAGGCCATAAATTCTGAAAGTCATCCGACTTAACAATATTCCTTGCTGTTGCTGATACATCCTCTACAAGTGACTGCGAGAAAGACAAATACAGAAACCGCGAACGTGCATTACGCGCTATACCACGGGCAATAAGGTTTGTGAGTAATTCAGTTTTACCGCTTCCGGGTGGAACGTTAATAACTAGGTTCTTAACCTTTCCAGCGATTACCTCGTCAATCTTGTCGGCAATATATTCATGATGCCAATTGACCGAAAACTTAAAACCCATACGTGGCAAGAAGAAAGCACGAGTGAAAAATAAATGTTCTTTCTCACATTTAATCCGTTTAGCTTTGGCTTTAACAGGATCAATATTCGTTCTCGAGTTCATCTATCGCCTGCCTTACCTGCTCATCGGTAGCAGTCACATAGGTAATATTTTCGCTTTGTAATGGACCACCACCAGCGCCTGTAATTTCAGTCTTATTCGTGTACTTGCCGCCTATGTCCTCAGCAGCTTGCTTAAGAATGCTTAAAGCTGCTACACGGTTTCTACTGTGCTTTTGATATTGGCTTTCGTAGCGCTGTAAACGCACCGCTAAATTTGCAATAGGGATTGCCTCAGGCTTACCCAAAAACATTTCGCGAGTCTTTTCAAAATCCTTTCTTAATTCTTCGCTCAGGTTCTCGCCTGCCCGTTTGGTCGGGTCGTATTTCTCACACTGCTGTTTAGTAACTTTTATCCCGTATTCTTGGTTGACGAGCTCAGCAGTTTCTGTGGGTGTATTAAATACGGCAAGTGAGCGAACTATAAAGAGTTTTACCTCTTTTTTTAGAGCCGCCATATCCTCAATCCTGTCAACCTACGTCAACCTAAATAGCCAAAAAAAAGAGCCTCAAGGCTCAGGTAATTACGCAGTTTCCACAACATTTCGAAATATCTAAATCAGAAACAAACGGCGGGTTTTTAGCGACTTCAATAAGCCGCTTAACGTTTTCATTTGCACCCCAGCGTTTAACAACACCGATAAACTCTTCCACATCGTGACCAGCTAAATAATGCTTTGGTAAGCCAGTATGATCACTGTAAATAATCTCACCGTCCGAGTCTCGTTCTACACCAATGTGATAAAGCTCATGTTCAAGCAAAGCACAGAACTCGCTATCGTTTGCCTTTTCACAAAAGCTTGCATCGATGGTGATTAAGTAAACTGGAACGAATCCGAACCAGTCTCGCATTTGCTGCTCTTGTCGGGCTTTCTTCCAGCCGCCTTGTTGAAACATAACCTTTTCACATTGGCCGAGCACCATACGCTTAGCTCTGGTATAAGCAGAAGAAGCCCATGCGAAAGCCAAGAAACCCTCATTGTCATGAAGCATCTCAGCGATATGGTCGTGATCTGGATTATGCAAAGGACCACCAATAGTTAAAAAATTTGCAATTACCCAATTCATTAAATCAGGGGCTGGCGCTAATCGAATTGCTTCTTCTTCATCCGCTTTATCAATTAATTCCTGTGGTGGAAATGGTCTGATCTGCTCCATCTTCAATTCTCGCTAATTCGTCTTTAATCCAGTTAATGACATATCCCGACAAAATAGAATCTGGATGAAAGCGCTCTATTTTATAACCCATCTCTTCAGCTTGATCATATCGATCAAGACTCCATGCTTTATTTGACAGCTTTCCACCACGCCCACCAGACCAGGGCCCACCCTCAATTTCAATGAGCAAACGCAATTTCACTATATGAAAATCAAAGCGCCAGTGTTTGGTATGGATCGGCTGAAACTTACTTTCAAATCCAATCGCCAAATCCTCAAGCTCTTCCTTAAGTGTTGCCTCAGCCTCGAGATATTTTTGCTTCGCTTTAGGTAGCGGTCTGGATTTAGGCTTGGTTTTAGGTTCTTTTTTCCGAGTAAGCCAAAAGTATTCTGTAGAATCCATTATTCTCACCCATAAAAAAACCGCCCTAAGGCGGTGGCTAAACTCACAGGCAATATAGTATTACTTCTTAAAAGTTGCCTTATAAAGCTTTGAATTAAAGTAATCCGTAATTTCTTTACCTTCGTTTTGAATTTTTTCCTCATTTAAGGGTAAAAAATCTAATTCAGATTTGAAGCTCATATACTCTGGAATAAATTTCTTTATAGGCGGAGGTGGTTTAGGTCCACCTTCTGTAATTTTTTCGATAAATCCAGCTAACCATAAAATATACTCACCTTCTGAATTATGAGGAGGAATCAAACTCACATCTATTTTTACTTTACATTCATCTAATTGTTTACTAAACAATTCAACAAAATCAATAAAATTATATTTTAATTTAAATTTTGTTCCCTTAATTTCTCTGCGTATACATGTCATAAGTAAGTTCATATTTTCAATACAGTCATGTGAAAACAATTCCTCATCTTTAATTTTGTTATAAATATTTTCCGCAAACATGAGATACTGTGTCATTTCAGCAGCTCCTCATTTTTATAAAGTATTTTTCTTAAGGTAGTCCTATTATAACAATGTTGCAACAAGAAATTTTCCATTTTTAGTTTAAGAAAATTTTAAAAATTATAAAAACGATTATATTCAATAAATTAGTACAAATAAAAGCTATGGAAGTTTGATCTTTCTATTGAGCTTTAAAATGGATTATTGTGTTTAAATCATCAATTTAAAAAGCTTGCCTAGTAGGCAAGCTCCCCCTTTTTTTGATATTTGCGCTGATCAATAAGGTTTAGTGTTACTTAAAGCAACACACTGATAATACTGAAATATTTAAAAATAAAAAAGCCCACTTCCTATTTTTATTCAGAAATGGGCTTAGCGAAAAAAACGCTTAGACCTGAAATAGAAAATATCTATTCGGAAATATCTCCAACTTCATATTGGCATAATATTTAAGCACTAGCAATAGGGATTGAATTAAAAATATCAAATATTCATATTTAAATAGATAAAGATTTATTTTTAAATAGTTTTATTTTTAGCCTACATAAGGTTAATGGAACGGTATAATTTATCTAGAAAAACCATTATTGATGAGTTAAGACCATTCAATCTTGGCGGTGACGGTAAGCACCTTTATAGTCCTGCTACTGTCATGCCGATTTTGGATAATCTTAGTAAGGCTAAAGCACAACGGCAAGCAAGACGTAAAAACTAAAAAAAGGCGCTATATGCGCCTTTAATTACTGTGTTTTTAAATATTTAAAATAGAATTCAGACAATTCAACGGAACAGAAGTCATCAAAAGCAATCATAGAATCTTTCCAACTTTCCAATACAGTTGCACATTGAGGACTTGAACTTATCTTAGAAGCATAAAATGGAAGTGTAGATATAAATTCTTCATTAATTTGTGAAATTTTAGTACGGTGTTCTTCTAACATACCTTGGTGTTTTTCTAAAATTTCATTTGTTTCAAAGTAAGAAAGACAACTTTTATACTCAAGAAGGGATTTTTGAATATGAAACAATTCAGATGATAACAATCTAAGCTCAACACATCCTTCAATCCATTTTTGTTCACCATCTTGTTCAAATGAACCCTCAATTGTACCAAAAGACATATGCGCCTTTCTAAAATGCTCGAGCAATCTAGCTCCTTTGTCCTTTAAATAATCCTGATGCATCTTCAATAGGTTGAACTTATGCTCATCCTTCCAATCAGTATAAAAATAAAATGCAGCAGTAGCAGCAACAATAGTTGAAAATGCTGAAAGATAATCTCCATCAATATTAAATTGATGTTTGAAGTAAATTGAGCAACTTAAAAAAAATAGAAAGCTAAAAATTAGGGTGCATATAATTTTAAATTTTTTCATGTTAAATTTAGGTACGAATGAATAAGAATTATTTTAAACAAAAAACAGATAATTTAAATATTTTATTACAATTAAACCGCACTGCCCCCACTGCGCCTCCACTCATTTTTAAGCATTTGATTTATTTAAAATAAAATAACCTTGCCAAGGTTGGGGTCGCGAGTTCGAGTCTCGTTTCCCGCTCCAAAATTTAAAAACCACTTAATTCGAAAGAATTAGGTGGTTTTTTTATTGTCTATTGGTCAATTCAAAATTCGCATTAAAAAAACGCTTTATATTTCCATTGCAGTACCATGAAATTTGGAGTGTTATTATGCAAAAGCCAGTTAAACGCGGGGACGGCGTGGCGCATCACTGTTCGTTATCTAGGCAAACGTTATACGCCTACTCGAGATACAGCGAGTGAGTGTGAACAATGCGCCGCTAAAAAATTATTAGAATTACAATCTGAATATGCTAATCCTGAGCCTGAAAAAATCCATATCTCCTTCTATGCCCTTTTTGAACAGTACTATCAAGAAGAAGGCAGAAAAATGAAGAGTGCCCGCTTAATTGTTCAAATACTTAAATGCCTAAAGAAAAAAGAATAATGAAAATATAATTAATAGACCTCTTGCGAAAGTCGTTATTGCAAGTTCATCCGATTTACCAGTGCAGCGATTAAGTTAATGCGTAAACCGAATCTTTTCCGTCTATTTCGATAGCGTTCACTTAATATTCTAAATGTTTTCAATTGACTATTAATATGTTCGATCACAACTCGTATTTTTCCAATCATTTTATTGTACTTTTTCTCAACATCAAATAAGGGTAAATTCTTCTTTTTCTTTATTGGCATCAATAATTTAAAGCCATCTTGCTCTAATCCGTAGTACCCTAAATCGGTCATAACATATTTACAATGTTTGAATTTTTTAACCGTTCTTCTTGCCAATTTAATGTCATGCTGACTGCCATTCGATATATCTAGCCCTATGATTTGTTTGCTGTTCGGATGATAGATCACTTGTGCTTTTAGCGTATGTTTCTTCTTTTTACCACTGTAGAACTTACTCTGATTTTTTTTTCGGACGTTCTATTGAACATTCTGTCGCATCAATAATGACCCAGTTAAACTGTTCGTCTGCTGTGGTAATGCTTCGTTTTGGCAGAGTAAACCGTCTTGATTTCATCAATGCATCTTCAACCTTTTTAATGGTTCGATTCACATTACTTTCAGCGATATGGTAATTTGCAGCCAACTCCAATTGAGTGCTGTAATTCCGTAAGTAATTGAGTGTTAATAATAATTGATCCTCTATAGCTAAAGTATGAGGACGCCCAGATTTCTTTTTAAGTGATTCTACTTCTTTTAAAACTTCGATCATTTCACTAAAAACTGGTCGAGGTACACCAACCAAGCGCTGGAATTCAGAATCTGAAAAAC
>NZ_JFWX01000031.1:0-47401 GCF_000588095.1 Acinetobacter sp. 1130196
GCTGAGTTCTCCCCAATCCATTCAAATTTAAGACACAACTTGGGTGCGAGGTCTACCTAATTCCGTAAATCTATTCAGAACTGCCACACGCGCATGAATTTCATTGACCTGACTTTGAAAATGTCTTGCCGTCAGCCTATCACCTAATAATTTGATGCAATGCATCTTGGTTTCCACCAAACTACGACGGTGATAACCCGACCATTTTTTCCATAGGGTTCTGCCTAAATGTTTAACCGTTTGAAGTAACTCATTTCGTTCTATTGAACTTATTTTAGAATCTTTCCAGGGCTTGGCATTCTTTCTGGGTGGAATTACTGCATGTGCTTGACGATCTGAAATCACTTTTCTGCAGCACTTCGTGTCGTACGCGCCATCGGTATAGACAGAATCTATTCGCTCATCTAGTGGAATTTGATCCAGTAAATCACCTAGTACTTGTGAATCACTGACATTATTTGTAGTAAGCTGAACGGCACGTATTTGCAGTGTTTCAGCATCTATACCAATATGCAGTTTACGCCATTGCCGACGGTATTCAGGCTGATGTTTTTTACGCTTCCATTCGCCTTCACCTAAAAACTTTAAACCCGTAGAGTCGACAAGTAGGTGTAACCCATCATGACTTTTCTGATAGCTTATCGCAATATCAATATGCTTTTGTCGTCTACAAAGGGTGGAGTAATCTGGTGCTGTCCAATTCAAGCCACAGAGTTTAATCAGGCTTTGAACAAAGCCAGTAACCATACGTAAAGAAAGACGGAATAGAGATTTGATCATTAAACAGCATTGAATCGCTGTATCGGAATAAGTTTGATTTCGTCCTTGCTTGCCTTGTGGTTGTGCATACCATTGCGTCTTAGGATCAAACCAGATTGAAATATTTCCTCGCTTGATTAAAGCTTGGTTATACGAGGACCAATTGGTTGTACGATAGATTTTAGGTGTAGGCTTCTTCATCTGGAAATTATATTACTGAAGAAGCCTTCAAGAATAGCTTTGTGCAACAAAGCCGTGTATATGTACCGCCTTTCACGATATTTTTAAGTAAATAATTCACCACAGTCAGTGAGCCATTTACGGTAAGACTATAGGCGTTTTCCGTTTGAATACGGGCAGTTTTGATTTCCCCACGTGCATTTCTTGCTTCACCCCAAACATAGGTAGGTACTGTCGCGCGAAGCTCCTCATTTGGCCCCACAACCGTTTTTTCAATACGTGACTTAATAAACTTCTGCACAGCATTGATTTTTAATACTGGGCGTACATAGTTCAGCATTTTCGCGCCAAAAATCATTTTAGGAAATGCAGGTACAAACACCTCAATGTTTGGAATGCCGGTTGTATAGAATGCTGTCGATACGTCTCCCCAAGGAACACTCATGGCACTTTTTTTACCATCACCAAAATCAATAGTCCGGACATAATGTGCTAACGGAACAGTGGTAATTTTTCCGTTTTTACGAATTTTTCCACCTTCGGCCATGCCTTCTGTACTTGTTTTGGCTGTACCCGGTGAAAACCCTGTTCTAGAGTCAAAACCAAGCGCTAAATGGGTCGCATCTGGCAGTGCTTCTTTCAAGGCAGCAGCAACACAGTCTGTTGGAATTACATCGAAACCGACACCCGGACAAAGCACAATATCAGCTTTTTCGGCTTGGCTGTTCAGTGACTGTGCCAATTCAAATACAGCAATTTCACCAGTAATATCTAAATAGTGAGCACCAGCTTTTATACAAGCTTCCATCATGGGTTTTGATGTTGCTGAAAATGGCCCTGCACAGTGCATAACCAGCTTAAAACCTTGAAGTTGCTCACTTATTGCATTTACGTTATCAAGTCCAAAAGCTTTATAGTCAAGCCCTAACTCTTGAGCAAGTGCTTCAACCTTAGCTTTGTTACGGCCAGCCAAAGTCGGTTTTAGACCTTGGCGTACAGCTTCACGAGCGATTAATTCGCCCGTGTAGCCATTTGCTCCATAAACTAACCAGTTTGAATCGTTAAGATTTGTCATAACACAACTCACTTTTTAAGAAGCAAATGAATAGTCACGCATGCCTTTTTTATACTGGCGAGTACGGCATGACATCGCTGATTGTTGCAAAATTAAAGCCCAAGCTGGTGAAACATTTGGTTTTGTTTTTTTACCAGCACTTAAATTACGTAACTGGAATTTGACCACAGCCATATTGGCAAGTGAAGCCAATGTTTTATTTTCCCATGTAATTGGTTTGAGTTCAGGTGAAATATTTTGGCCTTGTTTCCAAGCATTCGGCAAATTAGGTTCAATCGCTAAAGCTGTGGCAATACCGACCATATCTACACCACTTTCAATTACTTTTTCTGCCACTTGTATACGGCGTATGCCACCTGTCACCATAACAGGCATTTTGGCAACTTTACGAATTTCTTGTGCAAATTCTAAAAAGTAAGCTTCACGGGCAAGTGTACGACCATCACGTGCTTGGCCTTGCATTGCAGGCGCTTCGTAACTACCACCTGAAAGTTCAACTAAATCGACTGCCTGCTCATTTAACATTTTAACCACTTGTTGAGCATCTTCAGCGCTAAAACCGCCACGCTGGAAATCGGCTGAATTTAGTTTCACTGCAACCGTAAACTGTGGTGAAACTACTTTACGAACTGCTTCCACAATCTCAATTAAAATACGAGCGCGGTTTTCTAAAGAACCACCCCAACGATCTTGGCGTTTATTGCTGAGTGGAGAAAGAAACTGGCTTAATAAGTAACCATGTGCTGCATGAATTTCTACACCAGTAAACCCAGCTTTTTCACCTAGACGCGCTGTGTTTGCAAAACGCTGAATCACTTCTGCAATCATGGATTCAGTCATTTCAATTGGTGTGTTAAAGCGATTTGACATTTTGCCAAGATCTAGTGAAATAGCTGATGGCGCCCAAGTCTGCTGACCTAGGTTAGCTTGCATTTGTCGACCCGGATGGTTAATTTGAAGCCAAACCTGAGCACCTTTGGAACGGCTAATTTGTGCCCATTTTTTGAAAGTATCTAGATGCTTTTCATCTTCAAGCACTACGCCGCCCGGTCCAGTCATCGCTCGGCGGTCTACCATTACATTTCCGGTAATGATTAGACCTACGCCACCATTTGCCCAAGCCTGATATAAACGCATTAATTCTTCTGATGGTGCATGGTTTAAATCAGCCATATTTTCTTCCATTGCCGCTTTAGCAATACGGTTAGGAACATATGAGCCATTTGGGAATACTAATTTTTCGAACACTTTCATTGGAATGACCTCATTCAGTATGGCTTTACTTTAAGATTAAAGCTAACTTTAATGTCAATACCTTTTATTATTTCTCTATTTATTATTTTTAATTTCAATTGTTTATAAATAAAAAAGAGGCACTTCATAGGCCTCTTTTTTTAAAGTTTAAAGCTTTAAATTATTCGCGAATAAATGCCAATAAGTCCGCATTAATCACTTCATGGTTTACGGTTAACATACCGTGAGAAAAACCTGGGTAGATTTTGAGTTGGCTATTTTGAAGTAACTCAGCAGATTTCACACCAGACGTCTTATAAGGCACGATCTGGTCGTCGTCACCATGTAATACCAAAACAGGAATAGTGATTTTCTTTAAATCTTCGGTAAAGTCAGTTTGTGAGAATGCCACAATACCATCGTAATGTGCTTTTGCACTGCCTGTCATACCCTGACGCCACCAGTTAGCAATAATACCTTCAGATGGTTTCGCATCTGGTCGGTTAAAACCATAGAATGGGCCAGATGGAAGGTCTCGGAAAAATTGTGCACGGTTGGTGAGAACCTGATTTTGAAGGTCATCAAAAACTTCTTTTGGTAAACCTTCAGGATTATTTTCAGTTTTAACCATAAGCGGTGGTACTGCACTGACAAGAACAGCTTTCTTCACGTTTTCTTGACCATGGCGAGCAATATAGTGAGCCACTTCACCGCCACCTGTTGAATGGCCAATATGAATTGCATTTTTAATGTTCAGATGTTTAACCACTTCTGCAACATCATCTGCGTAATGGTCCATATCGTGACCATCCCATACCTGACTCGAACGCCCATGTCCACGGCGGTCATGAGCAACTACACGAAAACCTTCTTTAAGGAAAAAAAGCAATTGTGTATCCCAATCATCTGAACTCAAAGGCCAACCATGATGAAAAAATAGAACTTGGGCATCACGTGGTCCCCAATCTTTATAAAAAATCTCTACACCGTCTTTTGTCGTTACGTATCCCATCTTTGTTCTCCTGTTAAACAACTACTTATAGATTGGTTATAAAATTTGAATATTGATACTAAGCTTAAAGTTAACTTTAAGGTCAATTACTTTAATTGTATTTTTAAAATAAAATTTATATGAAAGCACGGCCTTAAACTCTTCTCATCTTTCCCCTTTTTTATTTCATTTAAATGTCAAAGCCTTTAGCCATCAAAATTAAAATCTTGACTTTAAAGTGAACTTTAAACTTATAGTTTCTGTAGTGGTTCTAAATTAACACGTCTTCATATGGACAGCATTAGATACTCGGTCAATTAATGTAAAGGTGAATTTTCATGAATATAAAACAACAATTTACTGAGGTTGAATTTGGACAACAAAAAATCAAAGTACCCAAAGGTGGTTATTATGACCGTTTTAGAATGAATCCCGATTTAGATGAAGTCGCTCAAGACCCTGCTGCTGGTAATATCGACTTTTTCCGTCATATTCCTAAAAAAATTGTGGAGTCCCGTGTAGGTCCTGTTTGGGCACCCAACTTTTATTATCGTAGTGCAAATGTGCAACTGCTGATGCTTGCACCTATTAAACAGATTAAAGCAAAACTTCCTGCTGACTTAACACCATTACAACCATTTCCGGGCTATGGGTTGGTCGCTGTTACGTTCTTTACCTATTCGGTTTGTGACAATGACCCTTATAACGAAGTGTCGATTGCGATTGTGGTACGCAAGCCTAATGCACATGGGCCACATATTGCAGAACTAATGAAATCGATGCGCCAACGTCATTTTTATGCACATGTTTTAGCGTTACCTGTCGATACAGAAATTGCCAGAGTGCGGGGTGTATATGGTTATCAATTACCGAAATGGCTGACTAAAATTGACGTGAACATTAACTCAAAAAGCGTTAAAGCCAATATTTTTGATCTTAATGGTAAGTTAGATTTAAGTTTAGAGACTGCTGTCCCCCCTTTAAAACATGTTGACTCTGAAACACATATTAATAAAGCAACCATGCTACATGTTGTTGATGGCAAATGGCACCAGACAGAGGTTCAATCAAACATTCTTTCTTTCGCGCAAAAACTTTTTCCAAAGAAAGTACGACTTGTGAAAAACGAAGGCCCTTTAACAAAGCTATTAAATGAACTAGGTGCTTCAAAAATTTTGCGTTTAGATGTTATAGAAGATGCGCAAGTCGTCCTTAATTTGCCTACTCCGCTATAGATTTATTATTCGAAATACAAAAAGAGACCAACATATGGTCTCTTTTTATTTTTTAGATCGCTTCTCTAGTCATCTCACCATTCACCAGTCTTAAAATCTGCAATGGGTTGCTGTCTTTTAAGGCTTCTGGCAATAAACTTTGCGGATAGTTCTGGTAGCAAACAGGTCTTAAGTAACGGTCAATGGCCAAGGTTCCAACTGAGGTGCCTCTTGCATCTGAAGTGGCTGGGGATGGCCCGCCGTGTACCATCGCATCACAGACCTCAACACCCGTTGGGTAGCCATTTATAAGTAATCGACCGGCTTTTTCCTCTAAAACTGGCACTACATCTGCAAACTCGGTTAAGTCAGCTTCATCGGCAATTAAAGTCGCAGTCAGTTGACCATTCATGCTTTGTAGCGCCTGAATGAGTTGGGCTTTATCTTCAACTTCAATAATGACTGTGGTTGGCCCAAAGATTTCTTCCTGTAAAAGCTGGTCACCTGCCAGTAAAAGCTCAACATCCGCTTTAAACAGTTGCGGCTGCGCCTGATTACCTTGTTGAGCCTGACCTGCCAAATGCTTAATACCTTGATGCTGGGTTAAGTGCTCAAGACCAGCGGTATAACTTTTTAAGGTGCCGGCATTGAGCATAGTTTGCGCAGGCTTAGCGCCCATAATTTCAGTCAGGTTGCTAATGAGCTGGCTAAATTCGGCCGATTTAATACCCAAGATTAAACCCGGATTGGTACAGAACTGACCACAGCCTAAAACCACTGAATCTGCCAAGTCCTGTGCAATTTTTTCACCACGGTTTTTTAAGGCTTCATGCAACATCAGCATTGGGTTAATGCTGCTCATTTCAGCAAACACAGGAATCGGTTGTGGACGGGCTGCGGCCATGTCACATAAAGCTCGTCCGCCACGCAGTGAACCCGTAAAACCCACAGCCTGAATTAAAGGATGCTTAACCAGTGGTTCACCTACGCCATTACCATAAATCATGTTAAATACACCTTTAGGCATATTTGATTTTTCGACTGCATGTTCAATAGCCTGCGCTACGAAATCTGCTGTGGCCATATGTCCACTATGGGCTTTTACCACTACAGAGCAACCTGCTGCCAGTGCCGAAGCAGTATCACCACCTGCAGTTGAGAATGCTAAAGGAAAGTTACTTGCCCCAAAGACTGCCACAGGGCCTACACCGATTTTAATCTGACGCAGGTCTGGGCGTGGTAAAGGCTGACGCTCAGGTAAAGCAGTATCAATACGCGCCCCTAAAAAATCACCACGGCGCAACACTTTGGCAAATAAACGCATTTGTCCACTGGTACGGGCACGTTCACCTTGTAAGCGTGCAAGTGGCAAAGCAGTCTCCTGTGACACGATTTCAAGAAAATCTGTACCTAATGCATCGAGTTCATCGGCAATATTTTCTAGAAAAACAGCACGCTGTTCAGGAGACGTATGACGGTAAGTCTTAAACGCTTGACTGGCTGCTTCACAGGCCTGATTCACTTCCTGTTCGGTTGCATGGTGAAACTCATAAGGCAAAGTTTCACCAGTCGTAGCATTTACACTTTTCAATAAGCTTGTACTTTGTGCGCTACGTGAACCGCCAATAAAGTTGTGTCCAATGACCATTTTTATATTCCTTAGAGAGTAATAACTGAACCGATCGGTAACTCGGGTTGCATATGAGCAAGTTTATTTCTGAGTGGATAACCAAACTCTTTCATTTCTATTTCAAACTCATCATTAACTTGCGCTTGAATACCATCGGCAAAAGATAGAGTCGCTGTACCGAAATAATGGATATGAACATCGCCTGCTTTTAAGAATTGTTGATACTTAAAGTGGTGATATTCGAGATTTGCCAAGCTATGACACATATTGTCTTCACCTGACAAAAACTCTTTTTCCCAAATAGTTTGTCCATTACGACGCAAACGGCTGGTTCCAACTAAATGTTTTGGTAATTCGCCTGTCCGTAAAGCTGGACCAAAACTACAAAAACGTAATTTTGAATGGGCCAGATATAAATAATTACGACGCTCCATTACGTGATCAGAATATTCATTACCCAGCGCAAACCCGATTCGGTAAGGCTTTAGGTCTTCTCCAATAACATAGAGGCCTGCGATTTCAGGTTCTTCGCCGCCGTCTTCGGCAAATGGTGGTAAAGGTAATTCAGCTCCCGGTCTTACCACAATTGAACCATCGCCTTTATAAAACCATTCTGGCTGTGCCCCGATCTGACCTTCTGCTGGACGCCCCTTTTGTAGCCCCCATTGAAATATTCGCATGGTGTCGGTCACCGAGCTGTCATCACTTAAATTTTGTTGATGCATTTTGTCTCGTGCAGATGCAGAACCTAAATGGGTTAAACCTGTACCGGAAATTAAACAATGCGTTGGATCTGGATGATCTAAAGGCGGCAATACCTTTAAGTCTGCTAATAACGATGAATAATCATAAGTTTCGGACTCAAACCCTAACGCCTCAACTTGTTGTTCCAGTGAAACTTTATTGCGGATTGCTAAAAGTGCTAAATCACGAACCGATTGAATATCTTTAACCGGATATGCCATGTTGCCTTCTACTTTCGCGACGGCACGTTGATTTGCACGATTCTCAAATTGAATAATTTGCATGTTTTATTCCTTACAAAGACTTTTGAATATTCACTGTTTGTGTTTTTTGGCGTTCGAGCTTGGCATAGACGATGTAAGTCAGAATCAAGCCAAAAAGCATGACAATAGATAAGAAATACAAACCAGCAGCCATATTTCCCGTGTATTCTTTTAACAGTCCGATCCCAAATGGCCCGACATAGCCACCTAAATTTCCAACAGAGTTAATTAAGGCGATACCAGCCGCTGCACTTGCACCTGTTAAGAAACGACCAGGTAGTGTCCAAAACACGGCAGTTGATGAAAATAGACAGAACGCAACTACAGCCAAAGCTGCCAACTGCATAACCGGAGAATTTAGCCAACCACTTAAAAACATTGCACAAGCACCTAGTGCATATAGAAAACTTAAGTGTCCGTAACGATCGTTCAGGCGGTCAGTACTACGCGGAATAATGAGAAGTCCAATAATTCCAAAAATATAGGGAATGCTAGATAAGAACCCAATTTGAATATCACTACCTCCGCCAAATTGCTTAATAATGGTAGGAAGCCAGAGATTTAAACCGTAAATACTTAAAGTTACCGGTAAATAGTAGAGTGCTAATAAAAGTACGCGTTTGTCTTTCAAGGCATGTAGTGGATTGGCATGTCGAGTTTGGTCGTATTCAGCTTCATCTTTAACGAGTTCATTTTTAAGCCATTGTTTTTGTTCAACGCTTAACCACTTTACTTTATCAATGTTATCGGGCAGCCACAAAAATGTAGGTAAAGCCAATAAAACCGCGGGCAAGCCAACTGCAACAAACAACCATTGCCAGCCGTGCAAATTTGCAATGCCATCCATTCCAAGTAATAGACCCGCTAAAGGCCCTGCAATCATCATGGCAATCGGTTGTGAAAGCACAAACATTCCCATGATTTTTCCGCGATGCCGCACCGGATACCACTGTGTAATTAGGTATAAAACACCAGGGAAAAAACCTGCCTCTGCTACACCAAGTAAAAACCGTAAGAGATAAAAACTTTTAGGGCCTTGAATAAGCGCCATGGCCATGGTGATGAGGCCCCATGTTAATAAAATGCGGGTAAACCATTTACGAGCACCAAATTTGTCTAAAAGCAAATTACTTGGAACTTCAAAAAGAAAATATCCAATAAAAAATAAGCCAGCTCCTAGACCATAGGCAGCATCACCAATTCCTACATCGGCACCCATATGCAAATGAGCAAATCCGACAGCGGCCCGATCAATGTATGCTACCAGATATAGTATGACTAATGCAGGTATCAGCTTAAACGTGACCGTCCGTATTACATCCTTTTCGAAATCCATGTTCGACTCCATTTCCTATTATTTACTTATAGAGCATCTTGCTCGTAAATTATCCTTTCAATTTAAAATATAGTAATACTATTTAAATTTCAAACCTTTTAAAAATAAAATTTATAGTGTATTTTTAATTAAATTAATTCTAATAGTAATACTATATAGGGAAATTTATATGAATAATAAACAAGTTCTTCGTTCGGCTGCCTGGTTTGGTACAACGGATAAAAATGGCTTTATGTATCGTAGCTGGATGAAGAACCAAGGAATTCCAGATCATGAGTTTCAAGGCAAGCCCATCATTGGAATTTGTAATACGTGGTCTGAACTCACCCCATGTAATGCGCATTTTCGAAAAATTGCCGAACACGTAAAAAAAGGAATTTTAGAAGCGGGCGGCTACCCTGTTGAATTTCCAGTATTTTCAAATGGTGAGTCGAATTTACGTCCTACCGCCATGTTTACCCGTAACTTAGCCAGTATGGATGTCGAAGAAGCTATTCGTGGTAACCCTATTGACGGTGTGGTCTTACTAACAGGTTGTGACAAAACCACGCCTGCATTATTAATGGGAGCTGCAAGCTGTGATATTCCAGCCATTGTAGTGACTGGCGGTCCCATGCTGAATGGTAAGCATAAAGGTAAAGACATTGGTGCAGGTACTATCGTTTGGCAAATGCATGAAGAACTCAAAGCAGGCAAAATTGATTTAAATGAATTTTTATCTGCCGAGTCTGGTATGTCTCGTTCGGCTGGTACATGTAACACCATGGGCACAGCCTCTACAATGGCGTGTATGGCTGAAGCCCTAGGCACTTCCTTACCCCACAATGCGGCCATTCCAGCAGTAGATTCTCGCCGTTATGTGTTGGCTCATCTTTCTGGTATGCGTATTGTTGATATGGTCCATGAAGATTTACGCCTTTCTAAAATCTTAACCAAAGAAGCCTTTGAAAATGCCATTAAGGTCAATGCAGCTATTGGTGGTTCAACCAATGCCGTAATTCACTTAAAAGCAATTGCCGGACGCATTGGGGTTGATTTACAACTCGATGACTGGAACCGTGTTGGCCGCGGCATGCCAACCATTGTCGACTTACAGCCTTCAGGTCGTTTTTTAATGGAAGAGTTCTATTATAGCGGCGGCTTGCCAGCCGTGATTCGTCGCATGGGGGAAGCCAATCTCTTGCCAAATCCACAAGCTTTAACCGTAAACGGTCAAACCATTTGGGAAAACTGCCAGCAATCACCTATTTATAACGATGAAGTAATTCGAACAATTGATAACCCAATTCGACAAGATGGCGGCATGTGTATTTTACGCGGAAATTTAGCGCCTAAAGGTGCGGTGCTTAAACCATCTGCTGCCACACCGGAGTTGATGAAACACCGCGGTCGTGCAGTCGTATTTGAAAACTTCGATGATTATAAAGCCCGTATTAATGACCCAGATCTAGATGTTGATGAAACTTGTATTCTTGTGATGAAAAATGCCGGCCCTAAAGGCTATCCGGGCATGGCCGAGGTAGGAAATATGGGACTGCCACCAAAAATTTTAGCCAAAGGCATTACCGACATGGTCCGTATTTCCGACGCACGTATGAGTGGAACAGCTTATGGCACTGTAGTTTTGCATGTTGCTCCAGAAGCCATGGCAGGTGGCCCTTTGGCTGTAGTTCAAAATGGTGACTTTATTGAACTGGATGCCTATGCTGGAAAACTTCACCTAGAAGTGAGTGATGAAGAACTTCAGCAACGTCTTGAAAATTTAGCGCCTCCAGCTCCACCAAGTTTTATTGGCGGCTACCGTAAGCTCTATGTAGAACATGTTTTACAAGCCGATGAAGGCTGTGATTTTGATTTCTTGGTCAGTTGCCGCGGCTTGGAAGTTCCACGTCATTCTCATTAATATTTATTCTTGAAAAAGATGATCTTGTTAAAAGACAAGGTCATCTATACCATAGGATATTCAACATCTCGTAATAGTGAAATATGAGTAAAGCTGACTATAAAAATCCTATTCCAAGCAAAAGCCAACATGCATTAATTGTTCAACAATTGGGATTAAAAATCGTTTCCGGAGAAATCTCAGAAAATGAAAAACTCCCAAGTGAAGTTGATTTATGTGAAGAATATAAAGTTAGCCGCCCTGTCTTTCGCGAAGCCATCCGTGTTTTAAATGCTAAAGGTTTAACTTACTCAAGACCTAAAATCGGGACTGTGGTTAGACCGAAAGAAGAATGGCATTTACTCGATCCGGATGTATTGTTTTGGTTGATTCAAACGACACCTGAGCACGAGTTTTTTAAAACCCTTTCTACTGTACGACGAGTTTTAGAACCAGAGCTTGCTTATATCGCGGCAAGTACAGCAAATGAAGAGGATATTGAGCGCATTAAACAAGCCTATGAAGGCATGGAAAAAGCGACAACAGTTGAAGAGTTTATAGAACCCGATATTCAGTTTCACTTAGCAATTGCTAAAGCAACGCATAATGATTTGTTGGCTTATATGTCAAAAATGTTGGTTTTACCTTTGCAGCAATCAATTCAAGTAACAAGCCTACGTCCAAATTTACAAGGCCATTCGCTACCAAGACATAAAGCAATTTTGACAGCAATTGAAAATAAAGATCCGCTCTCTGCTCGCCATGCTTCACTCGTTCAGCTAGATGACACTAAGATGGCGTATGATTTAATTAAAAAATAATTTTGTATATGAAATTTTTAAAGCCTGATAACAAAAAGTGATCAGGCTTTTTTTATTTATAAATTAGAAAACTTTTTTTACAGAGACAGTAAAAGTTGAATCAATTGGATTTGAAATAGGTGCACCCGGCTCACCATTGCTATACTTTTTATAATAAGCATTTTTATCCCATGCCTTGGTATAGGCTAATCCTGTACTCCAACCATCACCTAAATCTTTAATTACTTCGGCTTTAACATCTTGAAAGTTCGACTCTGAAAAGTTTTTGATTCTTTCATAGCCATAGTGGGCACCAAAAGTCCAAGTTTCACTGATCGGCTGGGTAAAGTTAACATCTAAATAACTTGATCCTCTTGACCTTTTACCAGCAGGTCCACCCATGGTTTTAGAGTTATAACCAGCATAATCTGGCGTGTAAGTCACAAAGTATTTGAGGCTTAAAGGACCATAGCCAATTTGAGGTACGATTTCACCATAGTTATAACTCGTATTTCCCGTTTCTGGTGTACTTTTCGCGCCTGGATAGTAATAATAAAAAATAGACATACCAATCGAGAATTTATCGATTGTTTTTAAATAACCTGTATAAAAATCCCATTCAACTGAAGCATCTCGCAGATAGTTGGAACTTACACTTGATGCCCAAGTTCCTACAAAAAAACCACTAGGATTGGCATAATCCAGTCCACCTTGTAAGGCTGGTTTACCCCAAGTTTGTTGGAAACCACGTGAAATATATTGACTAGCAAAAGTCACATTCGCGCTATAAGGAGAAGTTTTTTCTTGTTCTTCTAATTGTTCCGCATGTAAAACGCTAGTAGACATAATAAGTGAAGCTAAACCTAAAATTTTTCTCATTCAATAATTCCTTTTACATATTACCTATAGGTTTAAAGTTTTAAAATAACATGAAATATCCAGTTTAAGAACCTTAAAAGTTTATAAATTCAAGTTTCTAGACACATCTTCTTCGCTATAGATCTCTTCAATGCAATCTAAAATTTTAGGAATATAGGAACTTTGGTCCATGTTGCGCATGGATAGAGAGATGGGACTATAGGCTTCTAGGTCTAAGATATTTAAATAAGTTAGATTCTTCATTCCAATGTTGCAGGCGCTTTCCGGAATAATACAAATACCCTCTCCGGACGCCACTAAGCCAAGTGCCATATGAATTTCTCGTACTTCAGTCAGCTTGGCTGGGACAAGACCTAATTTGGTAAATAAAGCTTGAATAGTGGTCGAAAAATTTGGTTTAGGTGTGGTTGGATAAGAAAAAATTGTCTCATTAATAATTTGAGATAAATAAATTCCTGACTCTTGGAAATCACTTAATGGGTGTTTTTTATGGATTGCGAGTTTTAATTTTTCTTTTCTGAGTAGAAGTCGCTTAATGGCTGGATCACTAATTGGTAATCGACCAAAACCTAAATCAATTTTACCGAGTTTTAATGCTTCTACCTGATCTCGTGTACCACATTCAATAAGCTCGACATGAATGTCAGGATTTTTTTGTCTAAATAGATAGATGACCTGTGGTAATCGCCCATAAAGAAGCGAACTCACATAACCAACTTTAACAACGTTCTCGACCAGCTTCATTTTTTTAGCCATCGAAGCAGCTTGAGCGGTGTGCGTCAAAATTTGCACCGCATGCTGGTAAAAAAACAGCCCTGCTTCCGTTACTTTTAATGGACGAGAGCCTTTTTCGAATAAATCGATCCCTAATTCTTCTTCTAGTTTTTTGATTTGGCGTGTTAAAGGTGGCTGAGCAATAAAAAGCTTTTCTGCGGCTTTCGTCAGACTCTGTTCTTCAACAACGGTAACAAAATAACGTAGATGTCTTAATTCCATTAATATACCTTTTTAGTATCTTAAAATACCGTTCTATATCTATTTTAGGCTATTACATTCTTCTATGGTATACAAACAAGTTCGTAATAGTTGAAACTTCATGTATAGAACCATAGAAACCATACTTGTGGATATTCCAACTATCCGTCCTCACCAGTTGTCTGTGACTACTATGCGTACCCAGACTTTGGTACTCGTTAAAATTACGACCACGGATGGTATTGTCGGTTGGGGTGAAGCCACCACCATTGGTGGGCTGAACTATGGTGAAGAAAGTCCTGAGAGTGTCAAAGCCAATATTGATACCTACTTTGCACCATTACTGACATCAGTTAAAGATTTAAATGTTGCACAAACACTCAAACTGATTCGTAAAAATATTAATGGTAACCGCTTTGCCAAGTGCGCCATTCAGACTGCCCTACTTGATATTCAAGCCAAACGTTTAGGTGTGCCATTAAGCGAAGTTTTAGGTGGACGTCTGCGTAATAGTTTACCTGTGCTTTGGACGCTTGCGTCTGGTGACACGGAAAAAGATATTGCTGAAGCTCGCAAAATGATTGAGCTAAAGCGCCATAACACGTTCAAACTTAAAATTGGTGCACGTCCTTTACAGCAAGATGTTGACCATGTGATTGCGATTAAAAAAGCATTAGGCGCTGATGTTAGTGTACGTGTAGATGTAAACCGTGCATGGTCAGAACTTGAATGTATTCATGGTATTCAACAGCTCCAAGATGGTGGAATCGATTTAATCGAACAACCATGTGCAATTCAAAATACCGAAGCACTTGCTCGCCTCACCCATCGTTTTGATGTAGCCATTATGGCAGATGAAGCTTTAACTGGACCTGACAGTGCATACCGTATTGCAAAAAATCATGGTGCAGATGTATTTGCCGTAAAAATTGAACAATCTGGTGGCCTGATCGAAGCGTGTGAAGTTGGCAAAATTGCTGGTTTGGCTGGTATCGACCTATATGGCGGCACCATGCTTGAAGGTCCTGTAGGAAGTATTGCATCGGCCCATGTATTTGCAACCTTTGAAACATTAGCGTTCGGCACTGAATTATTTGGTCCGTTATTACTGACCGAAGAAATTTTAAAAGAGCCGCTACGTTACGAAAACTTTGAATTGCATTTGCCAACAGCTCCGGGCTTAGGCATTGAAATTGATGAAGATAAAATTGAGAAATTACGTCGTTAAGGCAACAGGATAAGGAGTTTCCCATGTTATTTCATGTACGTATGGATGTGCATATTCCACTTGATATGCCAGCCGACAAAGCAAATGAAATTAAGGCCGTTGAAAAAGCTTATTCGCAAGAATTACAACGCCAAGGTAAATGGCGCCATATCTGGCGAATTACAGGCCAATACTCGAACATCAGTATTTTTGATGTAGAGAGCAATGAAGAATTGCATAACATTTTACAGGGTTTACCTCTCTATCCATACATGGACATTGAAGTGATGGCAATAAACCGTCACCCATCTTCTGTTCGTGATGATGATTCGTAAATCCAAAGAATGTTTTAAATGTGATCTCTGAAGTCCATTTATAAACCAAGCATATTATTCAGAAGGTAACAAGGAACGTGGTAGCAACTATTTGCTAGCAAAACAGAATGCCCGCAGTGCTACCACCCAAAACCGTATTGCATACTTAAGGAGTTTTAGTATGAACCGTCAACAAATTGATGCGCTTGTAAAACAAATGAATGTCGACACAGCAAAAGGTGAAGTCGATGCACGTGTTCAACAAATTGTAGTGCGCCTTCTTGGGGATTTATTTCAAGCCATCGAAGATTTAGACATCCAGCCTTCTGAAGTTTGGAAAGGTTTGGAATATTTTACCGATGCAGGTCAAGCAAATGAACTTGGTCTTTTGGCTGCTGGCTTAGGTTTAGAACATTATCTTGACTTACGTGCAGATGAAGCAGATGCCAAAGCTGGTGTTACTGGCGGCACACCACGTACTATCGAAGGCCCACTTTATGTAGCTGGCGCGCCTGAATCAGTTGGTTTTGCACGTATGGATGATGGAACTGAGACTGGCAAAATCGATACCTTAATTATTGAAGGTAAAGTAACTGACACGGATGGCAATATTATTGAAAATGCTAAAGTTGAAGTATGGCATGCCAACAGTTTAGGTAACTATTCATTCTTTGATAAGTCTCAATCTGACTTTAACTTACGCCGTACCATTTTCACTGATGCAGATGGTAAATATGTAGCGTTAACCACTATGCCAGTTGGTTATGGATGCCCTCCTGAAGGTACAACACAGGCTCTTCTTAACAAGTTAGGCCGTCATGGTAACCGTCCATCTCACGTTCACTACTTCGTTTCTGCACCGGGTTACCGCAAGCTGACTACTCAATTCAACATTGAGGGTGATGAGTACTTATGGGACGACTTTGCTTTCGCAACCCGTGATGGCTTGGTGGCAACAGCAGTTGATGTAACTGACCCAGCTGAAATTCAACGCCGTGGTTTAGATCACGCTTTCAAACACATCACATTTAACATTGAACTTGTTAAAGATGCCGCTGCTGCTCCTTCAACTGAAGTTGAACGTCGTCGCGCTAGCGCTTAATTGAAATTGTATGTGAGTTAAAAGTTCGCTTTTGACTCACAAAATTTACTCCATTTATTACTACCATTAAGAATTTCAATAAATTTTTAGCGGTAGTAATACATCACGTTACCTCATGCTCTAAGGTTTCTCACATGATTGACAAAAGTAAGTCCTCACTAAGCGAGGTTCTATCGCAGATTAAAGATGGTGCAACCATCCTGATTGGTGGTTTCGGTACCGCAGGACAACCCGCTGAACTCATTGACGGTCTGATTGAACTCGGTGTTAAAGATTTAACGATTGTCAGCAATAACGCCGGTAATGGCGATTACGGTCTGGCTAAACTGCTTAAGGCTGGTTCGGTTAAAAAAGTGATCTGTTCTTTCCCACGTCAGTCAGATTCTTATGTGTTTGATGAACTATACCGTGCCGGAAAGGTGGAACTTGAGGTTGTACCGCAAGGTAATCTGGCTTGTCGTATTCAAGCTGCAGGTATGGGTTTAGGTGCTGTATTTACTCCAACAGGCTTTGGAACTCTTTTGGCCGAAGGTAAAGAAACTCGTGAGATTGATGGTAAAGATTACGTACTTGAATATCCGATCAAGGCTGACTTTGCCCTGATTAAAGCTTATAAGGGCGACCGCTGGGGCAATCTGGTTTACCGTAAATCTGCACGTAACTTTGGCCCGATCATGGCCATGGCTGCGGATGTCACCATTGCTCAGGTTTCTGAAGTGGTGGAGCTGGGTGGATTAGACCCTGAGCACATCATCACCCCAGGTATCTTTGTACAGCATGTTGTACAAGTACAGCCCGCACAGTAAGCAATAAGGAGAAATAACATGAGCTATCAGAAACTCAGCCGTGACCAGATTGCACAACGTGTGGCACAAGATATTCCAGATGGTGCCTATGTAAACTTGGGCATTGGCTTACCAACCAAGATTGCCAGCTACTTACCTAACGATAAAGATATTTTCCTTCATTCTGAAAATGGACTATTGGCATTTGGCCCACCACCAGCTGCAGGTGAAGAAGACCCTGAACTGATTAATGCGGGTAAAGAGTTTGTGACCATGCTTGAAGGCGGCAGCTTTTTCCACCATGGTGACTCATTTGCGATGATGCGTGGTGGTCACCTTGATATTGCCGTGCTTGGTGCCTTTCAGGTGGCAGCGAATGGTGACTTGGCGAACTGGCACACCGGTGCGCCGGATGCGATTCCTGCGGTGGGTGGTGCGATGGATTTGGCAGTTGGTGCCAAGAAAGTATTTATCACCACAGACCACGTCACCAAACAAGGTGAACCGAAGATTGTGGCTGAGCTGAGCTATCCGGTAACGGGTAAACACTGTGTTGACCGTATTTACACCGATCTTTGTGTAATTGATGTGACCAAAGACGGTTTAAAGGTAATTGAGAAAGTAGAAGGTCTTAGTTTTGATGAGTTACAGGCTTTAACGGGTGCAACTTTGATTGATGCGACTCAAGATTAAAATTTAAAACAGCAGTAACTATTGTGACAGGCGACATGGATGTCGCCCGTTGGACAGGGAGGCATGGAAGCCTCCTCTGTTCAACAAAGGTTTTTGTTACTTTTGACCTTTCAAAAGTAAGGTATCGCTTATGCAACAGACCTATGGATATCACAGTGTATTACAGCCGTGATGTTATTCGTTGATATGAAAATTTATAAATCATTACGACGGAGTCTTATCTGTTTAAACCAGATGCCGACAGCTAATTCGTGTCACTTTTTTAAAAAAGTAACCAAAAACCTTTGTTACTCAGACACAACCTCCCTGTTGTGCTGAGCAACGAGGCGACATCCATGTCGCCACCGCGAAATACTTACGGAGAATGGCTAAAAAGGCCTGAAGTAAAGGACAAAAGTTAGAATGAAAAACGCTTATATCATCGATGCCATCCGTACTCCATTCGGCCGTTACGCAGGTGGCCTTGCTCCTGTCCGTGCCGATGACCTTGGCGCTGTGCCGATTAAAGCCCTCATGCAGCGTAACCCTAGTGTAGATTGGGAACAGGTCGATGATGTGATCTATGGTTGTGCTAACCAAGCCGGTGAAGACAACCGTAATGTCGGCCGTATGTCAGCACTGCTTGCGGGTTTACCTTATCAGGTGCCGGCAACCACTATTAACCGTTTATGCGGTTCATCACTCGATGCCATTGCCATTGCTGCCCGTGCCATTAAAGCAGGTGAAGCTAACTTGGTGATTGCAGGTGGTGTGGAAAGCATGAGCCGTGCACCCTATGTGATGGGTAAGTCTGACAATGCTTTTGGCCGTAGCCAGAAGATTGAAGACACCACCATGGGTTGGCGCTTCATTAACCCAAAACTTAAAGAATTGTATGGTGTAGACACCATGCCCCAGACTGCCGAAAACGTGGCTGAACAGTTTAACGTCAATCGTGCAGATCAGGACCAGTTTGCCTTGGTGAGCCAACAACGCACCGCAAGCGCGCAAGCCAAAGGCTTTTTTTCTAAAGAAATTGTGGCAGTTGAAATCCCTCAGCGTAAGGGCGATGCTGTTGTGATTGATACCGATGAACATCCACGTGCATCAACCACACTTGAAGGCTTAAGCAAACTTAAGCCTGTTGTGAAAGCAGATGGCACAGTCACTGCAGGTAATGCTTCAGGCATCAACGATGGTGCAGCCGCATTGCTGATTGCTTCTGATGATGCAGTTCAGGCTTACAACTTAAAACCACGTGCCAAGATCATTGCTTCAACAGCAGTGGGTGTAGAACCACGTATTATGGGTTTTGCTCCAGCACCCGCCATTAAAAAATTACTTAAACAAACCAACCTGACTTTAGAGCAAATGGATGTAATTGAGCTGAATGAAGCCTTTGCTGCACAAGCTTTAGCAGTCACCCGTGATTTAGGTTTGCTAGACAACTCTGACAAGGTAAATCCAAACGGTGGAGCAATTGCATTAGGTCATCCACTTGGTGCATCAGGTGCACGCCTTGTGACTACAGCCCTAAACCAGCTTGAACAAACAGGCGGCCGTTATGCCTTGTGTTCGATGTGTATTGGTGTAGGACAAGGCATCGCATTGATTATTGAACGTGTTGAAGCACTTTAAGGAGAAACAAATGCCATCTTTTCAATCTGCCGATGCACAAATTAACTATCAAACTTTTGGCGAACCTTCTTCCCCTGCTCTGGTGTTTTCCAATTCTTTGGGCACTAACTATGGTATGTGGCAAAAACAGTTTAATGAGTTAGAAGATCAATTTTTTGTGATCTGCTATGACACACGTGGTCACGGTTTATCCTCTACGCCTGACGGTCCATACACTGTAGAGCAATTAGGTGAAGATGTTGTCCGTTTACTCGACCATCTAAATATTAGCAAAGCTGCTTTTTGTGGTATTTCAATGGGCGGTTTAACAGGTCAATGGCTTGCGATTCACTACCCTAACCGTTTTAGTCATGTCATTGTTGCAAATACTGCCGCTAAAATCGGACAAGAACAAGCATGGCTTGACCGTGCAAAATTAGTACGTGAGCAAGGTTTACAGCCAATCGCAGCTACAGCAGCTTCACGATGGTTTACAGATCCCTTTATCCAAAGTCATCCTTCAATTGTCAACAACCTGTGTAACGACTTAAGTGCTGGCAGCGCAATAGGTTATGCCAATTGTTGCGAGGCTTTGGCTAAAGCGGATGTCCGTGAGCAGTTAAAAGATATCAAAATTCCTGTATTGGTGATTGCTGGAACTCAAGACCCTGTAACGACTGTTGCAGATGGTGAGTTTATGCAGCAACGCATTCCACAATCACAACTTGCAGAGATAGATGCTTCTCATATTTCCAATGTAGAACAGCCCGAAGCTTTTAATAAAATTTTAAAAGATTTTTTATTAGTTTAATTTTAATGATTCAAAAAATGGCCTATAGAGGCCATTTTTTTATATCTCGTAGAATCTTTGAACTTAATACCGAATCATGACCGATTTTAATTCGGTGTAATCTTCAATAAATGCATCTGAAAACTCTCTGCCAATTCCCGAAGCCTTCACTCCACCAAATGGAACTGAGGGATCTAAGAACGTATGCATATTCACCCATAAGGTGCCTGCTTCAATTTTAGGAATTAAACGTAAAGCTTTAGACAAATCATTTGTCCAAATACTTGCGGTTAAACCAAAGCGCGACTGATTCATCAGTTGAATAAGTTCTTCATCAGTTTCGAATGGCATTACCCCGACTACTGGACCAAAAGTTTCTTCTAAAAATAAAGGATCATCCGTATTTTTAAAGGAAATTAAAGTCGGCTGTACAAAATACCCTGTCTGATCTAGAGCCTCACCCCCTGCAATAATCTGGTTGTTGGCTTTAGCCATATCTAAATAATGTTTCACTTTATGAAAGTGTGGCTGATTAGAGAGTGGACCAAACATACTTCCTTCATCCATAGCCGATCCAATTTTGAAACTAGAAAGTGCTTTCGAGAGTTTCTCGACAAGTTCATCTTGTTTTGTATGATGTACAAAAAAACGCTCTGGGGATGCACAAACTTGACCTTGATGCACAAAAGTTGCTTGCAACAAAGTTGGTAAAATCTCATCAATATTTGCATCAGCTAAAACGGCAATCGCATTTTTTCCACCCAGCTCCAGACTTACGCGGGTTAAATCACTACTCATCGCGAGCTTACCAATCGCAATGCCGGTTGGAACTGAACCTGTAAATGAGACTTTCTTAACGAGCGGTGACTCAATTAAATATTGCCCTGTATCGCCCTTACCTGTAACCACATTAATTACGCCAGCCGGAATACCTGCCTCAATGGCAAGTTCGGCTAAACGTAATAAAGATAAGCTGGCAAACTCACTTGGTTTAAGCACAATGGTACAGCCTGTTGTTAAAGCTGAACCGATTTTCCAAACGCCAATCATCAGTGAAAAATTCCAAGGTACAATCCCTGCAACCACACCCACTGGTTGTCTTAAAGTAAAAGCTGTATATTTCTCACCTTGCATAGAAGGAATAGAGGGTTGCATGGTTTGACCATTAATTTTAGTTGCCCAACCCGCAAAATATCTCAAGAAAATAACAGATTGTGCGACTTCAAGATGCCGTGAAATATTGATAAGTTTTCCAGTAGATAACGACTCGAGCTGTGCAAGTTCTTCACCATATTGCTCAATTAAATCGGCTAGCTTGTTCAGTTTAACACCACGTTCATACGGCGTTGTTTCAGCCCAAGCATTTTGAAAAGCATGTTCAGCACTTTTCACTGCAATTTCAACGTCTTGTTGACTACCAATACTAATTTGAGCAACAACTTGTTCAGTCGATGGATTCACAATATCCACTTTATCTAAAAGCTCGGCAGCAACTAATTTTCCATCAATAAAATGTCCATGTTGACGTGCCATAAATTGCTGCACGCTTTGTAAAATCTGAACTTCACTCATTTTTATTTCTCTCAATTTATTTAAAAGGATCTATTAATAGATGTATTGCAGAATCAACTGCGCATAGACATTGGTCTTGTCATCGTAGTTTTGAGTACCGCCACTATGGATATCGTGTTTTGGTTTATAGAGTCCCACTAAAGGAATAACATTGAATTTTTTATTGACCGACCAGACTGAAAAGACATCCAGCTCATGTCCATCCACATTGGTTAAAGACTTATTTACCGTTTTGAACTTATAGGCCAAAGCACCCAACATAAAATTTTCTTTCAAGTTCATCATGTAAGAAACTTGATGAATATCTGCATTTTTATTGAATGGACCAGCATAGTTTCCGGCTACCTCCCCCTGAAACCACGTACCGAACCCGACCGTATTTCCATAAAACATAGGGTCATATTGGTCTGAAAAATGGCTAAAGCGGTAGCCTAATGAAGGCGTATATTTTGAAGATAAAAAGTTATAGTTCAGTGCTAAGTAGCCAGCATTTTCGTGGCCATCTTTTTTATCTTGAACTACAAACTCAGTTTTAACTTGTAGTTCTGGTAAGGGCTGATAATTCAAACGTAAAGCATAATTTTTAAGGTCTTGTCGTCCTGAAACCTGTTCAGTATCTTCTAGGTCTAATACATTTAAATAGGTAAACCCGACGCCCTTATCTTTAAGCTGATACATCAGATCAGTCACAAAGAGTTCTGGGGAAAATTGTGCTTGATTATCTGACTTTAAATAAGCCAGCTTTAGCGTTGTATTCTCTTGCGGTTTGTATTGAAGCAAACTTGTAAAATCAAAGCTTCGACGGGCTGCCAGATAATATGCGCCGCCCCGATCGAGTGCACCATCCGCCGGCACTTTACCGAGGTTTAATGCATCACCCGCGATAAAGAACCCGTCACCAATCATGATATTTTGTCGACCGATACTTAAATCATAAGTCGTCAACTCATCTTTATTGGTGCCATCTTTAAAGCCAATGACCCATTCATTTATATCTGTTTTACGTTCTTTGCCATTACTATTTTGGCCTGCGTCGCCATCACCAAATGTTGCCGAGCTAATACCGCTCAAGCTTGCATAGAGTTGATTGTTTTTAAAGGTATATTGCCCTTTAGCGCCATATTTAAGAAGGCCTTCTTGCCAATTGATTCTTTCATCCTCTAGGTTTTCACCGTTATAGCTTTTACCACTACTAAAAGCCCCAAAAGTTGCTTCAAAAGTTGGCTTAATTTCAAGCTCACCAGCATGCACAGTTGAAAAAAATGAGACAAAGAGAGTCCCTCTCATAACCTGAGAAAATAAATTTTTCATTTAGAAATTCCTTTTGCGAACGGCCTAACCGTGCTCACGTATGGGTAACCGATTCGTTACCCATCCTCGTTCATGTTTGTCTTTAGTGATGGTCGTGCTGCGTGCTTTGCTCTTCTTCACCCAAGTTTAAAGTCGGGGTGTTGTCAAAGAAGTTCCAAGGTTTGATTAGGGTATAAACCCATTCTGTCGGCATAATTGGCCATTCTTCAGCACGTGCCACATGGGTTGTGCCTGTTGTCATCCACACCACAAGGTCTTTATTTTCGATATTTTCGTTGTTACCAATGAACTGTCCTAAGCCTGTATCATGAGTTGATCGATTTGAATATTTCCCTTCAGGGTAGCGTTCATCCGGATTATATTGCGTCACCCAAATTTGTTTATCCATAAAGTTCAAACGTTTAAATAACCATTCATCTTTAGAGAAATTGGCTCCTTTCGCCACTGGGTGTGTTCCACCTGCAAAAGGAATGAGCTGGTAAGAAACAGGATTACCTAATTTATTTTCCTTGTTGAAATTCGTGAGTAAGCGAATAGTGGATGGATCAAATTTTTCAGCTGCATTTTGCTCATTCGTAATGACTTTACTGTCAATTTGCATTGAGCTTGTACGGACACCACTTTTGTCATTGGCTTTCACCACAGGGTCCATATGCATAAAGCTGTTGTTTTCCCCATCTACATCCATGTCTAAGCGGAAGTTATAGATGTGCTGATGCGTTGTACCCACAATATTATGGTCAATTAAAGTTCCATATTTAGTGTCTTCTTTTGCGGTACTGTCATGCATGGTGCGTGATTTAACACCTTTAACAGCTTCAATACCTGTTGCACCCGCATTAATCCCAATTACACCATTTTGGGCAAATACCCAGTCAAACATGTAATCGTAGTTTCCAACCGTACTAATCCAGCGCACGACAAGTTCACGGCGTGCTTCACTGGCATCTTGGTTACCAAAAATTTCGTGATGTTTATATTCAGGTCCGGCATAACGTTCAAACACAGCAATGGCATTTGGAATTACTTGTGGTTGGCCTTTGTAGTCTGCAATCACGGCATCAAGTAAAACAGCGTTGTCGGGTGCATCTGTTCCAGGAAGAATAGATGAAGTAAGTGTTCCCATACCATATTCGCCAGAGTCCAAATAAGATTTGAAGTACCAACCAATATCAGGGTCACCATATGGAACCACCATTCCACCGAGGTTACCTTCATACATGACTTTACGCTTCACACCTTTATCTTTGTAGGTCACGGTTGAAAGCTGTAAGCCAACACGAGAGTCTAACGCCACATGCAAACACCAATTCCCCCAATGTATGGTTTGACCGGTAATGCTAAAGTTTTTGCCCTCAGGTTCAATAATATTGAGTGGTTTTAGCTTACTTGCTACGGGCTTATTCGACATATAAGGTCGATTTGCCATTGGCACAGGAATGATCGCGCCTTCTTCAATCTTGATAATTTTTTCTTTATCTAAGTCGACTACAGCAACTAGGTTCTCAATAGGATGTGCCCAGTAGTTACCATCGCCGACATCGAGGTAAGCGACGACTTTTAATATATTGAGTTGTTTATCCAGACCATCTTTACCGCCAAAATATCCAACAGTTAGCGGAGTAGCAATCACTTTCTTCACATCAGTAATGCCACGTTTGCGTAACGCATCTTGATATTCTTTACTTGTCTCAATTACACGCTGCACGGCTTCAAAATTATCTAGCAGCACCATACCATGAGTATCTTTAAGTACATTCCATTTTGTGACTTGTTGAGTATTAAGATTAACTTCACCTTCAATCGCTTGATTGCCCTTTAATAAAATAAATGAGGCAATACGATCTTCTTTAAAATCTTTATGATTAATAAAGTAATCCCATACTTTGGCTTTTTCAGGTTCTTTAAGCTTTAACTCGGCAAAACGCATATTTTTATAAGCGTATTTCGAGCGATTAATCACATCAAAGGTCTTTTTGATTTCGTCAGAATTTAAGCTATTGAGCGGGTGAAAGGTATTTTCAACTTTAAAAGTTTGATCTAACCCCGACTGGAAGACTTCATTAAAAAAATCTTTTCCAATAACAGGTTTACCATCTTTAATTAATAAAGGCACACTGAGTTTGAAAGGTTTGCCATTCACCAAAACCTGATCTGAATTGGGTTTAGCTCGAACCACCATAGAACCTTTGGTAATTATATAGGTATTGGTAAAGTCATCTTTAACAACTTTAGCGCCTTGCTCACTCATGTTTTGATAAAGTGAGACCATTTCGGCATGTCCACCATGGGCAAACGCTTGAGTATTGAATCCCCAAAAGCTTGCAGCGATTGATAAGTTAAGTGCCAGTATTTTTTGTATGTCATTCAATAATCGTTGTTTACGCATTGGTTTCATCCTTTTCATCTATCCCTGTACTATCTGAATCAGACAGTTAAAATGCACTTTCCTGTGAGTGAAATTTATTAGACCAACTTAATAGTTTTATGGTTATTAAGCTTATCTAACCTGTTCTAATGAATTTAATTTCAACACAGTTACATTGGGCTAGCTTGTTCAAGAATGACGTCGAACTTGTCTAAAAATGACATTGAGAGTTAAAAATTTAAACTGACATACCCTCTCTAAATTCTTTAGGAGAGATACCATAAGTCTTTTTAAAGATTTTTGAAAAATGAGCACCGTCCCAAAAACCCCATTTCAAGGCAACTTGGGTAATTGAGCTTTGTTTGTTCTTTTTATCAAGCAAATCTGCTTTGACTTTTTCTAGGCGCTTAAGCTGTATATATTTATTAATAGATAAATTTTCTTGAAGGAACAAACGGTAGAGATGACGCAGTGACACTCCAATATGCTCTGCAATTAATTTAGGTGTTAAATCTGGTTTTGCTAAGTTTTCTATAATATATCGCTCGGCTTTTTCCATCAGGTTATTGGAGCTATTAATATTTTTATAATTGATTGTGGGTTTGATTAAAGCAATTAACGCATCTTCAAAAGCATTCCCATCTTCGGTTGCGTACCAAAGTTTGATGTTTTCAGCAGACATATTTTTCAAAATATTTTTAAGTAAAAAACCACTCATATTTTAAGTAATCAGTTTTCCAAAATATTCGGTGCTAATATTTTCTTTCAGTAATTTTTCACGCGACAGATGGACTGAAATCTGGCTCACCAAGCCTTGCGGATACATCGAAATAGTTTCGACTGGGTCGACCAAAACAATATCGCCTTCATTCAGACTTAGAGTCTCATTTTTATACTCGAGCAGCATTTTTCCCGAATACTGCAAAATCAAAAAACAAAAACGATTATTCACTCGATCGATTTCATCGGCTTTTCGGACAATTTTATTGGCATTGTTTTTAATAAAAGCAATTTCGGTATCGCCCAATAAAAAGCACTGAACTTCACCAATGAATAAATTACGGGTTCCGTCAAAATCGGTTTCAAAATTGCCGCACACATTTTTAATATGGTGCGTCCATGTGAGTAATGCATCGCTTACATATTGGTTCATCCCTTACCTCTCTATACATGTGCCACCGCTCAAAATTTTGCTTATGTGGTGGTGCACTGTCTTGGCATATTTGCAATCATGTTTTATTGATAAACAAATTGTGTGCCAAAAATTCCTTGTCCTTGGAATTGTTTTAATGATAGTCAGCTAAATGTAAAGAAGCTGATAAATCAATTCAATTTATCAGCTTAATGGGGCTTATGCTACTCCCGCAAAGTCTCGCAGCATGGTAATAAAAATATCCTTTTGTTCCTCAGAATACTTTTTAAACACTTCATTTTGGTGGCTATCAGCAATATCAAACAAATACTGCGCTGTTTGTTTGCCTTTCTCGGTTAGTGCATACAAATTATCGTGATCGACCAATAATCCTTCAAATTTTAAAATTTCAGCCGATCTTTCCACCTCTTGCATTGGCATAGCAATATCTCGTGGTAAATCCTCCTTACTTGAAGCAGTACCACTTGCCAAAACAAGCAAAAGACGTGATTCACTGGTACGGAAACCCGAAGCCATTTGCTTTGGAATATAGTCGGTTTGATAAGCTTTAAAAGCACGGCTCATTAAATAACATACATTATTATATAAATGCCCATAATGTGTTTGGTCTACACCGCTCTGTTCTGTTTGTTTAACTTGAAGGCTTGGATGCGGCATGACACAAGAATATGCACCTTGATGGTAAACCAACGGGCTTCGGCCTTGGTCATGGAAACGAACCACCTTACCAATAATAATCCAGTGGTCACCACCTTCAATCACTTGATAACGT
This sequence comes from Acinetobacter sp. 1130196, assembly GCF_000588095.1. NCBI lineage: Bacteria > Pseudomonadati > Pseudomonadota > Gammaproteobacteria > Moraxellales > Moraxellaceae > Acinetobacter > Acinetobacter sp. 1130196. The sequence continues at coordinate 27,625 of NZ_JFWX01000031.1, forward strand.
TCGCACTCAAACACCGCAGAACAATTTTCTAAAATGGGTGCGCGTCCTGCGCCAAGTTGAAAATTTGTGTCAGCAAATTTATCAATATTGCGTCTCGAAAACTTATTAGACAGCTCAATTTGCGTGCCCGATAAAATATTGACTGCAAAATGTGTTGCTTGTTCAAATACTGAAAAACTTGAAGATTTTTTATCAATGCTCCACAAAATAAGTGGTGGGTCGAGCGATACCGAGTTAAAACTATTTGCAGTAACTCCTACTTTTTCACCTTGTGCATTTTGTGCGGTAACAATGGTAACGCCTGTTGCAAAATTTCCTAATGCCCGTCGGAACTGTAGTGGATCGACCGTAAACTCATCTATTTGTTGTAATACATTCATCATCTTTCTCCTAAACCTTCTCTTACATCCATATAAATCGCGAGAGCATTAGATATCTAAAACTAATCTCGGTGTTTTAGAGCGCGAACAACACACCAATATTTGTTCATTGCTGGCTTTTTCTTCATCAGTAAAATAAACATCTCGATGATCAGGTTCACCTTCAATCACATCGCACATGCAGGTTCCACATACACCTTGCTCACAAGACATTTCAATCTCAATGCCTTCTTTAGCCAAAGCCTGCAAAATGGTTTCGCCAGCTTCGACCATAATGATTTTCCCGCTACGCTCAGCCACCACCTCAAATGAATCTCCAGAGGTGTCAGTTTCAACTTGAAAGTATTCTTTGTGGATTTGCTGCTCAGGAAAATCGTGAGTCGTGGCAAGGTTAATCACCCAGTCCATAAAACCGACTGGACCACAGGTATAAATATGACTTTCAGGGTCAATATCTTTAATGGCAGATTCAAAAAATACTCTGTTGCTTGCACCTTCGGATTTAAAATGGAAAGTTGTGTATTTTGCTAACACACCATTTTTAATTTCATCAACAAAAGCACATTTTTCAGGGCTAGCACCACAGTAGTGAAGCTCAAATGATTCACCTTCATGTGCAAGTTGATATGCCATCGTAATTAATGGCGTAATCCCGATTCCACCGCCAATCAACACACTGTGCTTGGCTTTTAAAAGTGGAAATAAGTTTTTCGGCTCACTGACCTGAATTTGCATACCATCTTTAATTTCATCAAATGCAGAAATCGAGCCACCACGTGATTCAGGATCACGTAAAATTCCAAGACGAAACTTACCTTCATCATTTGGATTTTGGCAAAGTGAATATTGGCGCACCATGCCATTCGGTAAGTGCACATCAATATGTGCACCCGCTTCAACCTTTGGTAATGTAGCAGAAGTTGCAGATTCAAATTCCATAACTGCAATATTTCCACCTTCCACATGGCGATTTTTAACGACAACATCATAAAGTGTAGTCATGATTTAACTCCCTTTTCATGGTTAAGCGATTGGCTTAACGCATGAATAAACCACCGTTAATATCCCATGTTGCACCAGTCACAAAACTCGCATTTGGACTCGCAAGCAACCCACAAGTTTCAGCAATAAAATGCATACTTCCTAAGGCTTTAACCGGAATATTCTGGATGAACTGTTCCATTTTTTCGTCTGGCACCACACTATGAACGATTGGTGATTCCATCGGTCCCGGTGCAATCGCATTGACCGTAACACCTTTTGCCGCAAACTCTTTGGCAAAAATTTTGGTTAATGTCACAATAGCCCCTTTGGTTGCCGCGTAGTGTGCACCCGTTGCAGTACCGCCGTTTTGTCCCGCCAAAGACGCCATATTAATGATGCGTCCATAATCTTTTTTGGCCATGTATTGACCAATAATTTGACAAGCTTGAAAGGTGCCGCGTTGGTTAACTTGGGTCACCCAATCAAAATCGGCTGCGGTAATTTCTAATACGGATGTTGCTTTAGTGACGGTAGCATTGTTAATTAACACATCAAGTTTAGAAAATTTCTCTTCAATCCATTGCACCGCTGCATGAAAATCTGCCTCGACCGAAATATCCAGCTTTAAAGGAAACATATTTTGGGCATACTGACTTTGTGCTTTGGCATTTTCGGCTTTTTCAAGCGTACTTGCCGACAAAATCACTTGATGACCTTGGCTCGCAAAATATTCAGCAATCACATTACCGAGTCCAGAAGCAGCACCTGTCACTAAAACAACCTGTTTCATGTTACCGCTCCTAAAGAATGTAGCTAATACCAGCTAAGGTATCGGTTGAGTTAACCAAGTTAATGATTTTACGGTTAATCTTAAAACCAGTATCGGCATTACGGGTTAGATGGTACGTAATATCGGCCGTGTAATGCTTGAGGTTTTCTTTACGGAATTCACGTAAATTTTGAGCACAGCGTAAAACGATTTCATCATCTTGATCTTGAATCACTCGTACTCGCGAAATACTGCGTACCGTATTCGCCTTTGGTGCCGTCGAAATTGCCTCACCATTTTCGAGTCGTTCTACACGTAACTTACGCATATGATTATCGTCATAGGCATAATTTAAGTTGTTTTCGTAGTCTGTGAGGTTTGGGTCAATCGGAATGATATAAACACCCTTTTCATTCCATAAATTGAGCCATTCACGATACTCGCTATGGTCTAACATATCTGCTTCGGCCCAGATGAAAGCAGTGACTTCATTTAATAATTGCAGATTCATATTCATTGCTCTCTCCTTAAGCTGTCATCATCTTTTTCCATTGCTGATATGCTGCACGCATACCTGTTTCAGCACTGACATCACTTTTTAAGCCATCTTCAGTTTTGACTTCGCCCGGTAAACCGCGGTTGAGCATAATCCATAAATCATTACCCGCATTGGCACCATGTTGTACGCGTTCCCAAGCTTCCGAGTCATCTGGCGTACCAAAACCAAATGGACCTTGGAAATGTTCATGCAAACGTAAGCGGTATTGGTTGGCAATTTGTGGACCGCCGTCCATCGTAATCACCGAGTGATGAATTTCTGTTTCAGCAACTGAAATTGGCTGTAACACACGGAAGAACGCCATTGAACATGCAATATTCGGGAATAAATTTAAGTTAAAGCCAGAACCACCGACTGCACGAACAATACGGCGTACTTCTAACTCTTCATGACCTTCGTCGCGCAAAGCTTGAGCCAAGTCTTCAAAACGTTCTTGTATTGGTCGCTCCATTAAGTCTTCGTCTAGATCAACTAGTTCAGGAATCATCACCATAACACTGTGACCATTACCTAAGTCTTCAACAAAACCCGGCTGGTTTTCGAAGTTAAAGAGTTCTTCGGTTTTTTCATCTACAGAACTTAAGAATGACTTGTGTACCAATGGGAAGTGATAGGCATCGGTGGTATTTTCAAGCTGGATTTTCCAGTTACCCGGGAAACGGAAACGGTGTTCGCCCAACACTTTAATTGGATAACCCGCACCTTGTTTCATAAACAGGTCAATCCATTTTTTCGCCGGCCCAAGGAACTCTTCAAGCGGTTGAATGTCTTCTTTAAATGAAGCGAAGATCATACCGTTATATTCTTCTACCCGTAGGCTCACCAGCGGTAATTCTGACTTATCTAAACAATCGCCGTAACTTTTCGGAGATGGCACACCACGTAAACTACCATCAAGTGCATAACTCCAACCGTGATATGGGCATACAAAACTGTTGGTTTTTCCTTTTTTATGTTCGCATACGGTTGCTGCACGGTGACGGCAACGGTTTAAAAGTACATGGACTTTCTTTTTACGGTCACGTACCACAACCACAGGCTGTTTACCAATGTTAATGGTTTTATAGCTTCCGCCTTCCGGAATTTCGCTGGCATGCGCAACCCACACCCAAGTGCTATAAAAGATTTTTTCCATCTCTTCATCAAAAATGCGTTCATCTTTATAAAGAGAAGTATGGGCACGGTCACTTTTAACTAAAGCATCGTAATCAATGCCAATGTTATGCGTTGGTATAATACTGTTCATATCAATAGTCCTTTTAAATATGTCCTGGGTCATTCCTGGGAAGGTACCGGCAACTCGGCTTCACTGTGCCAATGCGATACGGGACGACTGAAAATATTCTGTGTTTGGAAATGCTTAATTTTCCATGTTCCATCTACTTGCTTTTGAAACTTCACATTGAGCTTTGCTGCATTCAGATGACTACGGCCATCTTGAAAAGTTGAAGTTTGCAACATCAGCCATGAAGCACTTGCATCATTTTGATTTACATAGATTTGTTCTGAATTTACAAAGTGTGCATTCATAACAAAGTGAGATTCTTTTTGTGTATAGCTTTTAAACATGTCGTAAATCGACTGCCAAGAATCATAGCGACCAAAGGATTTGGCATATTTGTCACCAATACCTTCCCAAATACAGTCTTGATCAAAAAGATTCATCAACTCATAAAGATCTGTATTTGCATTGAGCTCGTCGCAGATCTCCATATAACGGTTTATGCAGTTACGGATAGCATTGCGTGCTTCCAACTGTTCTAGCCGTTCTATGATTTCTGCAATATTCACTTTGTCAGTCATTGCGGTCGCCTTAACGTTGAATAATCAATTCACGCCCAACACGAGCTTCAACTTTGCAATATTTCCAAAGTTTGTATGGCCCTTCACCCACCACGGTCGTTCTAAACAAGTTACAAGCTGCATGTACTGTCTCAATATCCGGAACATCTGCAAGCAAATAAGTGGTCCAAGGCCAGCCCGTACTTGCACCCACCATGCTTTGATCATCATCAAGATTCCCGAATACATGCACACCAGGTAGGTCATGAATGCCATTCCACATTTCACCAAATGCTGCCCAAACCGCTTTTGCTTCAGCAGGTTCTGCATCAAAAAAGTTCTGGTTAATACCCATGCAAAACAACACGCGTAATGGTTTTTTAGCTTCCATCTCAATATTCCTTTTTCAAAATTTAAACTTATAGATAACCTGGGGTTGGCTTTAACCCAAAACTGACTAAACCTGCATTTTGTAAAGTTGCATCACCCATAAAGGCATGCTGGGTCACCACGTTGGTGTCATTCACAAAACGGCTAAATGGATTGTTGGTATAAATCGCTGTCATACCCGCGAGCATTTGCATTTTTCGGGTCACTTTGGCGCAAACGCGAGCTGCATGCGTACATGCCAGACGCATATCGCTAATCTGTTCAGCAGTTGCTACACGACCAGCAATAATTTCATTCCACACAATATCCATGGTTTGATAAAACCAAGACTTTGCAGCCTGAAACTCTGCATCAGCTTGAGCAAACTCATATTGAGTCACTGGGCGGTTGGCAATTTCTGAACCACCCGTAATAGATGCTTTACCCGGTGCTAATTTTTCAAATTCTTCTAATGCAGCAGCTGCAACCCCGATACCCACCACGGTTAAGACTTGAGTGGCTAAAGACAATGATGGATATTTAAAAAATGGCTCGCTGAGTTTTGAAGGTTCACCACGTACAAAGGTCCATTTCTTTTCGACCAATACATCTTCAACCACTAAATCATGGCTTCCGGTACCTTTTAGGCCAACAGTGTCCCATGTCATTTCGATTTTGGCTTTGTTGGCAGGCATCACAGCCATACGTGGTAAACCTTGCATTTCATTGTTTTTAAGAGGTGAAATCCCCACACCAACAATGTCAGCGCCCATACAGCCGCTGGAAAATTTCCAACGTCCACGCACCACTACACCTTCATCGGTAATTTCGGCAGGCTGCGGCGGAAAAATACCTCCGGCAAACACGACATCTGGCCCATTTTGGTACAACTCTTTCAGCGTTTCTTCCGGCAAACTTCCTAAATACGCAGGGCTCATACCGAAACTTGCCACCCAACCCACTGAACCATCAGCTTTAGATAAAGTTTCGATCAACTCACAAAACTGCCGCGGTGACCATTCTTCACCACCAAAACGTTTAGGCACTAAGGCACGGTAAACACCAATTTTTTTAAGCTTTTCGATAATGTCTTGGCTCACATAGGCCTGATTATCAAATTCACCTGCACAGGCACGCTCACGAATTTCTTGACACAAAGCATCTAAGTCTACGGCTTGGTCTTGAGAAGCAAACTCCATTTTAGACAACTTATTCATCATCTAACTCCTTGTAATTTATTGCATTTCATCAACACAAAATTTGGCTATTGCGCATAATTGCTCATCTTTTTGATGCTTTGATACGATCTGTAAGCCCACAGGCAAACCTTCACTGGTTTCAAGTGGCACTGAAATAGCTGGATGTCCTGATAAATTAAATGGTCGAACTAAACCGGTTAGGTTCAAAAAAGCGACCGTGTTTTCAGCTTCAGAAACTTTGGGTGGAATTTGCGGTAGTGTCGGCAGAATCAATGCATCATATTTGTCTAATAGTGCATCGAGTTCTTGGGTGAGCTGCGCTCTCACAACTTCTGCTTGTTTTACTTGCTCTAAAGTGGTGTGTGCTGCTTTTAATAACCGATTATTTACATCAGAACCAATTAAGCCAGTTTGGGTTAATTCACCAAAAGCTTGCCAGTTTTCATAGTTAATAATCTGCATACCTGCATCATAAGCTGCTTCAAAATGTTCAACTTTTTCTAAAACGGTCTCTAAATTTGCTTTTTGAAGTGCTTGATATATACAGTTCCAAACAATCTCATCTGCTTTGACATCGAGCAGCGCAAGTTTTGGTGTATGCGTATATTCAGCTGGCTTAAAAGTTGGATCAATAATTTGCATGGCTTTTTCAATCATCTCGACTGAATTTGCAAAAGGACCAACGCAATCTAAAGAACTTGACGGCGGGGATACGCCTTTGCGACTTACCCGACCGAAAGTCGGTTTTAAACCAAAAACTCCACAGCATGCAGCGGGCATACGAATAGAGCCGCCTGTGTCTGTCCCTAAGCTAAAGTCAGCTTGTTTTGCTGCAACTGCTGCGGCTGAACCACTCGAAGATCCGCCCGGAATAAGTTCAGGATATTTAGGATTGATAGGTGTACCAAAAGCGTGGTTAATGCCTGTAATTCCAAAAGCCAATTCGTGCAAATTTGTCTTACCAATAATTTTGCAATCAGCTTTTAAGATGTTTTTAACCACCTCAGCATCATCGTGCGCGGGTTCAACTTCTAATAGAGCTTTACTGCCAGCAATGGTTTTTAGACCTTGAATATCTATAGTGTCCTTCACCATCACCTTAAGTTTGCCGCTTCCTTTTTGCACACTTTGGCTAATAATATTCATTCACTTTTCCATGTATTTTTATCCATTAATTAAAATATCAGAAAATTTGATGGAATTGTCAAGTAATTTTTCTAATGTGTGTTCAGGGAAATATGCAAAATTTTGTTTATAATAGGATTACCCTTTTTTTACTAAGTTATTGCTTAGCTATGCTTGATCATTTAGAACAATTTCTTCCCAATAAAGAACCGTCGAGTATTCAAAACTTCCCCTTTTTCTGGGTTTCCCAAGTTAATGGTAAATATTCACAACTTATTGAAAAATCTATAAAGAAACTTGGCATTGATAATACTCGCCGTAAAATTATTTTAAGTACCAATGCGCTTGGGGAAGCCAGTATCACTGACATTGCCAATCTTTCTACTTTAAAACTCACGACAGCGACAAAGGCTGTATATCGATTGGTAGAAGATGGAATTGTGGAAGTCTACTCCTCTACCACTGATGAACGGATTTCGATGGTGAAATTAACGGCCAAAGGTGTTGAGCTGGTTGAACAGATTAATCAAATTAGTGTGGTTACCTTAGCTGGGATCCTCAATGCTTTTTCAGAAGACGAGCTACACAATTTAAATTCTCAGTTAAAAAAATTATTTGATCTCATGCCATCCAGTTAATTATTTCCATCGACACTAAATTAACTTGGCTCTAGAGCAGTTAAAGCTAGTCATTCTTTAGCTGCTTACTATAAAAAGTCCAATACTAAAAATAAAAATAAGTAAAATCATATTTTTATTTAATTAAATTCTTCCAGTAGCTCACTTAACATACTTTTTAAGTATCTAAACATACTCAATAAGTAATGGAATTTTACATATAAAAAGAAAATAATTATTCAACAATCTACCCAATCTTACTATTTCCGTTTGTACTAGGATCTCTTCTTCAAGGTCCTTTACCAAACCAAATTCAATCATTTCTAGCCGTTTCATTATTCATTTCAAATGGGGACGTATCAAAAATTTTGAGGATGAATAGAAGCTAGAAATCAATTTCTTTAAAGCGTTTTATACATAAGGATTAAGTGTATGAACCAAAGTAATATCGCTGTTGAAAGGATACAAAAGAAAACCAATGCATATGCATGGTATGTGGTCATACTTTGTATGTTGGCCTATATATTTTCATTTATTGACCGTCAAATTCTGGCGTTGATGATTGAACCCATCAAAGCAGACCTTCAACTTTCAGATACTCAATTTAGCTTGTTACATGGCCTTGCCTTTTCACTATTCTACGCTGTGATGGGCTTACCATTAGCCTATATTGCCGACCGTTTTTCCCGACCAAAACTCATTTCAATCGGAATTATTGTCTGGAGCTTGGCAACGGCCACTTGCGGTTTAAGTAAAAACTTTATTCAACTATTCCTAAGCCGTATGGCTGTGGGCGTTGGTGAAGCAGCTTTATCTCCAGCGGCCTATTCAATGTTTAGTGACATGTTTAGTAAAGACAAACTAGGCCGCGCGGTCGGGATCTATTCAATTGGTGCTTTCTTAGGTGGAGGTATCGCTTTTTTAGTTGGCGGTTACGTGATTAACCTGCTTAAAGGCGTGACACTCATTCAAGTTCCTTTATTGGGTGCACTTAAAGCATGGCAAATTGCCTTTTTAGTGGTGGGGTTACCCGGCATTATTATTGGTTTGTTATTTATTTTGACAGTTAAAGACCCTGCACGTAAAGGGCAACAGCTCAACCAAAGTGGACAAGTTGACCAAGTTAAATTCACGCAGTGCCTTCAGTTTATCAAGAAACATGCAAAAACTTTTGCTTGTCACTATTTAGGTTTTACCTTTTATGCAATGGCACTCTACAGTCTGACTAGTTGGACACCAGCATTTTATATTCGTAAGTTTCAACTCGCACCGACTGAAACAGGCTATATGCTCGGCAGTATATTGCTAGTTGCAAATACTTTAGGTGTATTTTGTGCAGGATGGCTAAACGACTGGTTTATTAAAAAAGGACGCCAAGATGCACCGATGTTCACGGGTGTGATTGGTATTATTGGCCTGATTATTCCAATTGCATTTTTCACCCAAACAGATCAACTCTGGCTTTCAGTAACTTTGCTCATTCCTGCAATGTTCTTTGCCTCCTTCCCCCTTGTGATCTCGGCAACAGCATTGCAAATGTTAGCACCCAACCAATTTAGAGCACGCCTTTCTGCCCTATTCCTTTTGGTGAGTAACTTAATTGGACTAGGTGTTGGTACAACATTAGTGGCAATTATTACAGATAAGGTTTTTGGCAATCCATTAATGGTGGGTTCTTCTTTATCTATTGTGGGTGGTTTGTCCTGTGTACTGGCTTTGGCTCTACTTTTTAAAGGCTGCAAATCCTTTAGTGAAAGCATGAAGCTTGAAAAATTACATTAATTGAAGCAACAGCCACTAAAAACAGGAGTTCCCTTTAAACAATTTAGGGAACACCACACCAATATTTCACAATACGTAATGCCGAGGACTGGCATATATCTTGGAAATGGATTATGGAATTATTTCACCGCTTTCAACCACATACTTTAGCTGTTGCCACTTTAATACTTATGTGTAGCAGCTCATGGGCTGCAAATCCAAATCAGCAACCTGAAGATGAATGGAAATTCACTTTAAAAAATGCCTATATCAACCGCGATTTTGATAATGACGCCCTTAAAGATACCGGTAGCTGGTCTCAGGCAGCATCTTTATTTTATAAATCGAAAATGCATGACACTCCACTAGTCATAGCAGATAAACCGATTACGATTGGGGCCGATGCTTCTGTGCAATACGCCGTGCGTTTAAGTTCTGACAAACATGTCGCAGATACGGTTCTACCTTTTAATAAAGAAACGCAATCTCAAGCATCTGACTATCTAAAATACGGCGCGACCTTAAAGCTAGGTTATGACAAAACACTTTTAAGTATCGGTGAACTCTGGTTAGATTTACCTGTAACAGCAGTCGATGCTAGCCGTCAGTTACTCACTTCCTATTGGGGCACTAACCTTAAGTCACAGCTTTCAGATCAGCTCTATGCAGAAATTGGTCGAGTTGAAAAAGTATCTCCGCGAAATGAAGAAGATTTTAAAAAATTTTCTTTCACATCCAATGGAATTACTAAAGAGTCTGATGGCTTAAATTATATTGACTTGCGCTATCAATTCACGCCGTCACTCAAGGGTGAATATTACTTTGGCAATTTAGAAGATCTGTATAACAAGCATTATATTGGACTTGAGCATACGTGGAAACAACCAACTTTTGCTCTAACTTCCAAATTTAAATACTTCAATGCGAAAGATGACGGCAATACTTTTAATATTGATGCCCAGAACATTGGTTTACTTGAAACTGTTAAAGTAAAAAATCATACTTTTGGTTTGGGTTACCAACACATTATTGGAGAGTCGGCTTACCCGCTACCAGATGGTTTCTTACCAGAAACCTATTTCATTAACTGGAATGCCACAGGCTTTTTCAAAGAAGATGAAAAGTCTTACCATGTCATGTACGGCTATGACTTTAAAGATTATGTACCCGGCTTAAACGCGATGGTGAAATATGTTTACGGTCATGATTTTAAAGCAGCCAATGGTGAGAAAAACCATGAAACCGAATCAAACATCATTTTGAACTATGCATTTCAACAGCCTTTCTTAAAAGGCTTTGCCCTGCAATATATTCGTATTGACTACAACGTTAAACACGGCAATGACTTTGGCGAAGACCGTTTATTTGTCAATTACACCAAAAAATTCTAAATAAAAATTACCCCCTAAATTTTGGGGGTATTTTTTATCCTAATTTATTAACCAACTTTAACGGCAAAACTTTCATGGCAATACTCATTGGTAGCCATGGCCATTGTGGTACATACGCTTTGACAGGTTGTTTTTCAATCGCTTTGACTAAAGCTTTACATCCTGTTTTTGCGTCAACTTCAAAAGGTAAATGTTTTGCACCTTCGTTCAATTCAGTACGAATGTAACCCGGAAAAATGGTTGAGACTTTAATTGGAGTATCCAGTAACTCAGCGCGAATACCTTCGGCCAAGTGAGCAACTGCAGCTTTGCTTGCTGCATAAGTCGATAAGTGTTTTGGTAACCCACGCATCGCACTCATGGATGATATCACGACCAAATGACCTGCATTTTGCGCTCTAAAAATTTCAATCGCTGCCTCACACTGCGCTAAAGCAGAAATAAAGTTTGTTTCAGCTGTGGCTCTGTTAATTTCAAAATTACCTTTACCAATACGGCGGCCATTTCCGACTCCGGCATTTACAATAATTCGGTCTAAATAGCCAAATTCTTGTTTAAAGGCACGAAATACTTCAAAAACCTGATCGTAATTAGTTACATCCAAGCTTTTTGCAATTACTTTAATACCGTACTGATTTTCAAGTTCAGTTTTTAAAGTTTCTAATCTGTCTAAACGGCGTGCACAAATCGCCAAGTTATAACCTTTCGCTGCAAATTCATGCGCCATACCTGCGCCTAAACCAGAACTTGCACCTGTAATTAAAATTGTCTTTGCCATGCTTTATCCTTATTTTTAAATCCATGTCAGTAAATCTGGACGCTCAGCTTTTATAAAATGATGTTCATTTAAACTTAAAACCTGAGCTTCGTTGCCAACTAAACGTAAAGTGGTGAGGCTTGTATTGGTAATTGCCCAATTCAAAGCAAAAGTTCGATTGGTGCTCAGTTCAAGCAGCTTGCCAATTGCTACGGAAATCACCCCACCAGAGGTAAAAACGACTGCATAACGAGGTTTGGTTTTTGCCAACTCATCACAAAGTTGCTGTAGTGCTGTTTCAACTCTGCTTTTAAAATGCGGCCAAGACTCATCATATTCATGATGAAAATCTCCGTCGGTCCATCGTTCAATCGCACCTTCAAATATTTTTGCAAGATACGCGCGAGGGTTATGCTCTTTTGCGACATCGGCTTTTAACAGTTCAGGCTGTTCAAAACGTGGCTCATAACGGGCAAAAACCTGTTGATGGTTAAACTCATTCCATAAATTATTATGATGAATTACCGCATCTGGAAAACATTCTTTTAGTGCGAGCTGTGCAGTTTGTTCATGGCGCTGCATAGTTCCTGCAACTACATAAGGTTGTTCTTTCAATATTTTCTTAAAATATTGGCCTAATAAAGTCGCTTGAGCTTCACCATTTTCAGACAACTCATCATAGTTACTTTTACCAAATGATGCCTGTCCATGTCTTACCAGATAAATTGTGGTCATCTTCTTAAAATACCCTGTATTTTTTGTAGAGATTGCTGAGCAAATTCCGATTCTTGCAATTTTTGCTGCGCGATAAGTTTTAAAGCTCTGATATGTAGTGCATGGATCACGATCCAGAAATCTTTAAATGCAGGGTTTCGGGTCTGTTTATGGTAATAACGGTAATAGATTTGCTGAGCGATCACTGCTAAACGGAATACACCGAAGACTTCATAAAAAGTCCAGTTTTGAGGTTCCAGACCAGTTTTTTGCAAATAATAGTCAACGACTTCTTTGCGAGAGAACATTCCCTTTAGGTGAGTAGGCTGACGGCGTGTTGACCTGAAGATCATATTATCCGTAGGCTCAACCCAATAGGCCAAAGCACTACCTAAATCCATTAAAGGATCACCTAAAGTCGCCATTTCCCAATCTAGCACCCCAATCACTTCAGTTGGATGTTTTGGATCTAAAATTACATTATCAAAACGCCAATCATTGTGAATAATGCAAGTTGTAGAGTCTTGAGGAATATTATCGTTTAGCCATTTTCGGACATATTTAAATGAAGGAACGTTAATTGTGCGGACTTTTTCATAACGTTTATCCCAACCCTCAACTTGTCTACGGCAATATCCTGTACCTTTGCCAAGTTCAGCTAAAGGTGTGTTCTCATAAGGAACTTGATGCAGCTCAATGAGCTTATCAATAACATTTACACAAAGCTCATGAACATCTTCTTCATTAAAGCCAAGCTCAGGCGGCAATTTTGCACGAGGAATGATGCCTTCTATGCGTTCCATGACATAAAAATCACAGCCAATGACCGCTTCATCCTGACAAAGTGCCACCATTTTAGGAAGTACTGGATAATAAGGAGCAAGGTTTTTCTGCACCATATATTCACGGGCCATATCGTGGGCTGACTTGGCTTTTGTTCCTTTTGGTGGACGTCGTAAAATTAAATCCGTATTTTCATACTTTAAACGATAAGTCCAATTCGATGCCCCGCCTGTATATTGAGTAACGACTGCTGGGCCAACTAGCTCAACACCTTGGTTTTTTAACCAGTTTTCAACTGCCCCAATATCAAGTTCTTCACCTTCACGTACTTCACCGCCTACATCAATTACCGACATATTGTTTTCCTTTAAACTTATACTTTCTTATGACGACCATAACCACGTTTGGCCAACTCTAATTTGGCAATCATGCCTTTATGTACTTCATCTGGACCATCAGCTAAACGTAAACTGCGTGCTTGAGCAAAGAAACCTGTTAATGGTGTATCTCGTGAAACGCCTGCACCGCCATGCAGCTGAATTGCCATGTCGACTACTTTTTCTAATACACTTGGAGCGACCACTTTAATTGCAGATATTTCTGTTAAAGCGGCCATATTTCCTAAAGTATCCATTTTATAAGCAGCATACAAGGTTAAAAGTCTAGCTTGATCTATGGCTACTCGCGCATCGGCTACACGTTCGAGGTTCCCACCAAGTTTTAAAATTTCTTTGCCAAACGCCGTTCTAGACATGCCTCTATCAATCATAAGTTCTAGTGCTTTTTCAGCAGCTCCGATACAGCGCATGCAATGGTGAATACGTCCTGGCCCTAAGCGACCTTGTGCAATTTCAAAACCTTGGCCTGCACCACCAATAAAGTTTTCAAGAGGTACTCGAACATTGTTAAAGTGAACTTCACCATGTCCATGTGGTGCATCATAGTCACCAAACACAGGTAACATACGCTGAATTTCAACACCCGCTGTATCAATCGGTACTAAAACCATAGAGTGTTGGTGATGGCGATCTTTGGTTTCATCTGGGGTATGCGCCATAAAAATAATGACTTTAGCATTTGGATCACCTAAACCAGACGACCACCATTTTTTGCCATTTAAAACAATTTCATTACCGTCAATGAGTGCAGTTGCTTGCATGTTGGTTGCATCGCTTGACGCAACATCAGGTTCAGTCATGCAAAAAACCGAACGAATTTTTCCGTCCAATAAAGGCTCTAACCATTGCTGTTTTTGCTGCTCACTGCCATAGCGCCATAACACTTCCATATTTCCCGTATCTGGTGCATTACAGTTAAAAACCGTGGGCGCCAATAAACTACGACCAGTTAATTCAGCAATATGCGCATATTCTTGAACTGATAACCCTGCACCTAGCTTTTCATCGGGTAAAAACATATTCCAAAGACCAGCTTGTTTAGCTTTAGATTTTAGAGTTTCTAAAAGCTCGGGCCACTGCCATTTTTTCCAGTTTCCATCTGGATTTAACTCATGAACTTCTTCCCAAAATTTTGCTTCGACAGGTTCTATTTCTTCTTGAATAAATTTTATTGTTCGCTCAGTAAAATCCTGAGCTTTTTTTGAGAGTTCAAACATTCTTTTTCCTTTACATCGTTATCTGGTCTTTACATCAACATAACTTGAAACTTAATATGAATGAAATGATTTTATTAAATAATGTCTCATGAATAATATTCATAACCTACATGGCCTAGACTTAAGTTTTTTTCACCGAATTGATATCAATTTATATCCGCTTTTTATCGCGATTTATGAGCAAAAAAGTATTTCAAATGCAGCAAGCAGTCTCAATATTACACAGTCAGCAGCAAGCCATGCTTTGCAGCGTTTACGCCAGCAAATTGAAGATGATGTATTTATACGTGTAGGTAATAAAATGTCTGCAACGCCTTTTGCAGAACAAATTTATCCAACTGTTAAGCAAGCACTTTTAACCATTCAAAATATTAGCCAACAGAAACATGTGTTCGACCCAACAAGTTTAAAAAGCTTAAAAATCGCCGTGCATGATGAAATTGAACCGATTATTCTTCCAAGATTGGCTCAACATTTTCAAAATCTTAATTTAGATTTGAAGTTTGTGAGTATGAAACTCGATCGAAAACATATTATGACTGACTTGGCGACACAACAGCTCGATTTCGTAATTGACCTAGAACAATATTTATCTCCAAAAATTACCTTTGATCTTCTGGTCACAGATGAGTTCGTTATTTGCAGCCAACTTAAAGAAGTCGATTTAGCTAGTTATATTAATGGACGGCACATTGGTGTTTCATCACGCCGTACGGGTGCTTTACTTGAAGATATTTATTTAAACCAACACCAAAAAATTTCAAGAAATGTATTTCTGCGCTGTCAAAACTACTCAACCGCGTTACAAGTCTTGGGAGCCCAAGCCGACGCAATACTCACCATGCCCCGTATGATTTTGCAGCATTTATCTTATAGCCCTAAGATTCGGTTACATTCTCTACCTTTTGAGATGACCAATATTAAAATGGGTATGTTTTGGCACGAAGATTTAAGGGATAATTTAAGGCATCAATTTTTGCGACATGAAATTATTAAACTTTTTCAGTAAAGCAAATTGATCTACTAAGCTTCTATCGTACAAGGACCAGTAATGAGTAAAGATGAACGGATAATCCAGAATCAGGACAACAAAAAAACGATTCGTCATGAAGATTACATTGCTGGCATTGGTAAAGGCATGGCGATTTTAGATAGCTTTAGTAGTAATCAACATCGTTTAAATATTTCTATGGCGGCTGAAAAAACCGGACTCACCCGAGCAGCAGCAAGACGTCACTTATTAACTTTAGAATATTTAGGGTATCTTGAGTCAGATGGCCACTATTACTATTTAACTCCAAAAGTACTCAAATTTTCAGGAGCTTATTTAGGTGCAGCTCAGCTTCCAAAAGTATCTCAGCCTTTATTAAATCTTCTAACTAACCAAACCTCTCTCATTTATTCAGTGATGGTACTTGATGGTTATGAAGCCATTACCATTGCCCGTAGTGCTGCCCACCAACAAACTGACCGTGTAAATCCATATGGTTTGCATTTGGGTAACCGCTTACCTGCTCATGCAACTTCGGCGGGGAAAATTTTATTGGCACATTTAAGCCAAGAAGAACAATTGGACTGGCTCCAAAAATATCCACTTCAGCGTTTAACTAAATATACGCATGTCGAAAATGATAAATTTTTAGAGTTACTAAAAGAAATCCGAGAACAAGATTGGTGTTATTCGCGTGAAGAACACGAATTAGGTGTTCATGCGCTCGCCGTACCGATTTATGGACAAGACTTTAAAGTGGTGGCTGCTTTAAATATTGTTTCTCCAACCATGAGAACAACTGAAGAATATTTAATTCAACATATTCTGCCATTATTGCAAGAGACTGCGAGGGATTTAAGGCAAGTTCTTTAAATCTTACTTAGGCTATTTTCATAAAATGAATTTTATTTGCTTAGGCTATTTGAGAACCTAAAATGATTGAATGAATACTTAGGCTATTACTAAAAGTAATTAAATGGGATTTTTAAATAGCGGATACCATTTGCTTCAGGTTCCGGAAATTTTCCACCGTTCATATTAATTTGAATTGAAGGCAGAATTAATTTTGGCATTGCCAAAGTCGCATCTCTTTCCTGACGCATTTTTATGAATGAATCTTTGGAAACTCGTCGATTTAAATGGATATTGCTTTGTTTTTGAGTTTTTATATCAGTTTGACAGACATATTCATCACGACCTTCGGGCTTATAGTCATGACATAAAAACATACGCATATCGTCGGGAAGTGTGTAAAGTTTTTGTACCGAATCATAAAGTGCAGCAGCACTTCCTTTAGGAAAGTCGCATCTGGCCGAACCATAATCAGGCATAAATAAAGTATCACCTACAAAAACAGCATCACCGATCACATAGCTTAAGCAAGCGGGTGTATGCCCTGGTGTAGGAATGTTATAGGCTTCTATCTCCCCTATTTTGAAATGTTCATAATCTTCAAACAAATAGTCAAAGGGCTGATTTTCATTAAATTTCTTAAAATCAAAATTATAAATAGCCGAAAATGTTTCTTGTACAACTGAGATTTTTTGACTAATCGCAACTGTACCACCCAATTTAGATTTTAAATATTGAGCCGCAGTCATATGGTCGGCATGTACATGGGTTTCTAAAATCCATTGTACTTTGAAGTTTTGCGCCAAGACATAATCAATAATTAAATCAGCATTAGTCGTTTTTGTAGTGGCCGACGCGGGATCATAGTCAAGCACACTATCAATAATGGCGCATTGACGAGTCGCTAAATCCGCAACAACATAGCTAAAAGTATTGGTATTTTCATCAAAAAAATCTTTTACTAGAGGTTGTTGCATATCTTTAATTTCCTTTATTTAAAATTCGGAAAATAAACATTCCTACTAACATCGCGACAATAAAATAAAGTGCTTCAAAATGTCCTAATCCAACAAGAGTTAAGGCAGGCGCTGGACATATACCTGCTATTCCCCAGCCTATACCGAAAATAAAAGCGCCTACAATTAACCTTTGGTCAATCTGTGTATTCATTGGTAATTGAATTTGTTCATTAAAAATCGTTTTTGGTTTTTTAATAGCCCTTTGAAACGGAATAAATGCCACAGCAATTGCACCTAGCATCACAAACATTAAGCTAATATCCCATTGCCCAAAAATATCTAGAAACCCTAAAACCTTTGCAGGGTTAGACATACCAGAAATCATTAACCCCAATGAAAACAAACCACCAAATATAAAAGCAAAGACATTTTTCATAAGATTACCCCAACACATGGCGAATGATATAAACGGTTAACATGCCAGCAAACATAAAAACTGCTGTCGCTATTATTGAGCGTTTTGAGAGCCGACTCATACCACAAATACCATGACCACTTGTACATCCAGAGCCTAGCCGTGTTCCAAAACCAACAAGTAACCCTGCCAGAATAAGTGCAAATGAATTGGCTTTAATTTCAATGTCGGGCTGATAAAAATAACTGTATATGAAAGGCGTAATTACGAGACCTGCAATAAACCAGAATGCAGAACTTTTAAAAGTATCTTTAGTTGGTCTAATAAGTTGTGCCATCAAACCACTAATTCCGGCTATACGACCATTTATATATAAATATCCAACTGTTGCGATGCCGAGTAATAAACCACCCAAAAAAGCATAGACAATATTTGACATATAGCTACTCTTAACAATATATGTTTTTGTAATCTGTATTATACGCTGATTCTTTTAGAAATACTTAATATAAAACTTTTAAGTCTATAATTCTTCTTAACAAGAAAAAGCCCCAAGATTTTGGGGCTTTATCATTAAATTAGATCTTTAATGCCTAATTGTTCAGGTAACTTTTCCATGACTTTATTTAATCTATTATTTGCTGGAGAGATACAACCTGTGTAATGGCTTAATTTTGTTTCTGTACCATTTGGTTGAATCCAAGTAATGTAATAGCTAGACATGTCAGTTGCAGTTTGCTGGCAACCCGCAGTTTTAGATTGAGTTCCTGTTTGTGGACGATAAGTTTTTAATTCATCAGCAAGTTTTTGATAATCTTTTACGCTACCTTGGATTTCTTTAACACCAAGTGTTTTTGTATATTGTTTACCTTCAAAACGAATTAAGCCTGTAGGCGCCACTTCTACTGAATAAATTGGACATGCGCCGAAACATGGACTAGAAGCATAACGAATGGTTTCTTGTGTATTAGGTGCTTGCTGAACAGAAGCACAACCCATTAAAGCCAAACCGGATAAAGTTGCAAGAACTAAAAATCTCATTACATCACCTATTATTATCAAGTGGCTTTAATCTAACAAATCAGATCCAAATTGTCATTAAAGACTCATTTTTCATATTTTTATTTAATAAGACTAGGCTATTTTTAATTTTATAAAGAAATTGTAATACAAAGCACATAAAAAAAGGCCCATCGTTCGATGAGCCTTAAGCCAATTAAAGCTTAAATTCCTGAAATACAAATTATTACTGGGTAGTAATAACCTGCGCCAACCATTCTATAGTAATGCAATACATTATTTAAATATAATATAAGTATATATTTACGCTTGTTTTTCCAACAAAAAAAACATGTTTTTCAAGCCTAAAAAGCTAATAATGTTTATTTTTAATTAAAATTCACAATCTTAAGTTAAACAAAACTTAATAAACGGCGAATTCAAACATGAGGTGCGACAGTTTCAAAAGCCATATGATAATCAACAAGCTGAGCAAATTTCTCTAATGGTGTAAGCCAATCTAACGCCTTTCTAGGACGAGTATTCAGTGACATGGCAACTTGATTTAAATAATGCTGATCTGCCTGATTTAAATCAATCCCTTTAGGTAAATATTGCCTAATTAAACCATTCATATTTTCGCATGTGCCTTTTTGCCAAGGTGAATGTGGGTCACAGAAATATACATCTATGCCTAAATCTTCTTCGAGTATTTTATGTTCTGACATCTCGCGTCCACGGTCATAGGTCAACGTT
>NZ_JFWX01000032.1:0-46507 GCF_000588095.1 Acinetobacter sp. 1130196
GCTGAGTTCTCCCCAATCCATTCAAATTTAAGACACAACTTGGGTGCGAGGTCTACCTAATTCCGTAAATCTATTCAGAACTGCCACACGCGCATGAATTTCATTGACCTGACTTTGAAAATGTCTTGCCGTCAGCCTATCACCTAATAATTTGATGCAATGCATCTTGGTTTCCACCAAACTACGACGGTGATAACCCGACCATTTTTTCCATAGGGTTCTGCCTAAATGTTTAACCGTTTGAAGTAACTCATTTCGTTCTATTGAACTTATTTTAGAATCTTTCCAGGGCTTGGCATTCTTTCTGGGTGGAATTACTGCATGTGCTTGACGATCTGAAATCACTTTTCTGCAGCACTTCGTGTCGTACGCGCCATCGGTATAGACAGAATCTATTCGCTCATCTAGTGGAATTTGATCCAGTAAATCACCTAGTACTTGTGAATCACTGACATTATTTGTAGTAAGCTGAACGGCACGTATTTGCAGTGTTTCAGCATCTATACCAATATGCAGTTTACGCCATTGCCGACGGTATTCAGGCTGATGTTTTTTACGCTTCCATTCGCCTTCACCTAAAAACTTTAAACCCGTAGAGTCGACAAGTAGGTGTAACCCATCATGACTTTTCTGATAGCTTATCGCAATATCAATATGCTTTTGTCGTCTACAAAGGGTGGAGTAATCTGGTGCTGTCCAATTCAAGCCACAGAGTTTAATCAGGCTTTGAACAAAGCCAGTAACCATACGTAAAGAAAGACGGAATAGAGATTTGATCATTAAACAGCATTGAATCGCTGTATCGGAATAAGTTTGATTTCGTCCTTGCTTGCCTTGTGGTTGTGCATACCATTGCGTCTTAGGATCAAACCAGATTGAAATATTTCCTCGCTTGATTAAAGCTTGGTTATACGAGGACCAATTGGTTGTACGATAGATTTTAGGTGTAGGCTTCTTCATCTGGAAATTATATTACTGAAGAAGCCTTCAAGAATAGCTTTGTGCAACAAAGCCCATTTTCTTTATAATATATACCCCAAACAAAATATGATTTTATTCTAATAGATTTTTATAATTTAATTTTAATAATCAAAATAATATTAAGCCGCTAAAAGTAGCAGCTTAATATCTATATTATCAATTATTATTTAGTGACATTGCCTATTCGCCATTGATACGGTGGTAATGTACCGTTCACACTAAAATCACCAATAATTCGATTTTTAAATACTCTCGGGTTATGTGAAGATAAAGTTCGTACGTTACGCCAATACCGATCTAGACCTAAATCTTTGTCTGTTGCAGAAGCACCCAAAGCATCAAATAAAATTGTAGAGGCATTTAAAATTAGATCGGTAATGACCGTTTGGGACTGCGCACTTTCAAGCTCGGCAAGTGCATTTTGCTCTTCTTCAAATTGCTCATTATTTTGAAATGCAGCTAAGTAAGCACGCTGTAAGCTTTGTGCAACTTTTTCAACAATCGCTCCTGCACTATAAGCTGCGCCACGAATTTGTCCTACGACTTGTAAAATTTGGGGATCTTGTTTTACAAATTGAGCATTTGCATGCGTGTAGTTTCGGGTACGTTTTGCTACAGCTTGAGAAACATCATAGGTTGCAGCACGCCCTAGACCTGTAATGATTGCCAGTTGGACCAGTTGATAATAAGCCGCCGAATATTTAAAACGGTCATCGTCAGGTAAAATTTCAGCTTCATCGACCAATACATCATGGAAATATGCCGTACCACTTGCAGTGAGCTGCTGTCCAAAGCCATTCCAGTCATCGACAATTTCGACGCCTTCATCTTCACGGCGAACAACAACTGAGCCAGACTCTCCTTTTAAATCTGTTACCCCAACATCCACCCAGTCTGCATATAGGCTCCCTGTGGTGTAGTATTTTTTGCCTTTAACGCGAATTTTTCCGTCACTGTCTCGATATAAATGTGTTTCAAACTGATCGATTGACTCTTTGCCGCCTTCAGACCATGCACTACCGACAGTTTCCCCATTGGCAATTCGGCTCAGCCAACGCTGTTGAAACGCTTTATCTTTACTTACCAAGACATCCTCAGTAAAACCAAAATGCACACGTAAAGCTTGCGGTAAGTTTGAGTCGGCCTCTGCAAGTTCAATAAGCAATGCAAATAGTTCAGGAATAGTTGCATCAAAACCACCATGAGCTTTTGGAAGTCGTAACCGTGTAAAGCCAATATCTTTGAGCCACTGAAGTTGCTCATACGGCAAAATATGCTGCTGTTCACGGATTAAAGCCCCTTCTTTAATACGGGCAAACGTCGGTCTGAAGTTACTTGCCAATTCATCATAACGTGGTGACGGCCCCTCACCCCATACCCGCGAAATGATTGAAGCCTGGCTCAGTGCAGCGTGAGTTAATGAACCGAGATGATGCTCAAAATTTAAATTTGTCATGTAAGTAAAACCAATATTGCTTTGCTTTTACCATAAAATATTTATTTCACATGAAAACGATTATTTTTTTATAACAGTATTCAATCTTGATATAACACCAATTAAAAGCATGACAGCCCTAAGCGATCTCTTTCTTGGTAAGACTATGCTGACTTTGCAATAAGGTTTGCATATATTCTGAATAGACAGAAAGTTTTTCGAAAATATGCTCTGAATAAAACATATCATCGATTAAGTGCGTCATTTGACTAGTAGTAAAGGTATCGCATAGCCCGACCAGTGCTGCATTCATTTGCGCAAAATGAGCACATAACTGTACATATGCTTCATCTTTATTTTTAAATAATAATTTTCGCATATCCAACTGATCTACACCTTTTAGACCCTCATCTTTTACGACTTTTACCCAATGAATTTTTATTTTTAAGAACTGTTCAAGTTGCTTTAAAGCCTCTAAATCAAGCTCTAAATGGGTGATTAAAAAAACTGTAGAGATATCACTTCGGCACAATGCTTTGATTAATTTTAAATAAATAAAGTCAGCTTCTCCCATCTCTATTAATTCTAAATCAAGATATATTTTTAGGCTTTCTAAAACTTCATCTATCTTAAATACGACCTTCTTGTCTGCTTGATAGTATTTATTCAGAATAGTAAGCACAGGTGGTGTTGCAGGTGTTGTATAAATAGCAGCCTTGTTTAAGTTCGCAAAAATAAATGGCGAGAATAGATAAGCCAGACTACTTTGCTGTGGCTCAATATGCGACTGAATTAAATACACGATTTGAGTTTTAGAAAAATCCCTGAGTACTTTCGCTCTAAGTAGGGTTGCTTCAAGATTCACATAAGACTGTTCCAACTGATCTACTACCGAAGTGGAAATAGACTGATTTTTAATAATTTTATGAATGATATTCAGTTGAGACGTGATAAACATTTTTTAACATCCAAGCTATTTTAGAAGCGCTACACTTACACTTAGGTCTTTAAGAAACACGCAGCAACCGGACCCTACACAAAACAACAATGGAAATAGAAAAGAAGAACATAATCATGTGCTTAAATAAAATCTAAAGCAGCGTTCACATTGAGTCTTGAAAGTTGGTTTAGGTCGACGGTAAATCCTGTTCATTTTTATTCTGAACTTTAGAGGACTGAATATATAGCTACAGATGATTGAAAAAAAACTATAGCACACCTTCGAAACCATACTGAACTGTTATAGTTTTATAAAAAATTTCTGTATCTACATATACAAATAGAGCGAGTGCATGATTAAGAAAACTTCTTAAGGTAGGTAGTTTTCATGAGACGATCTATTGCATATCGCCAGATATTTCATCAATGTTTCAATGCAACATGCATTTTTACAAATGCAACATCAAGCATAAACTTTGCTAACAGATTGAAAACAATCAATCGCCCTATTCTATTGAAATATCAAGCAATTATATTGCTTTACCCTGTTGGCATTTTACTTGCTAAGAACATTTATCACAGAAGTAAGTTTAATCGCCAGAGTACTTTTTTGCCTGAAAATAAGTATTTAACTCATTCAATCATCATCAGCTAGTTCACAGGGGGAAAGTTTATGAGCCTCGGTCTAACCGCTCTAGAATTAGCGCGAATACAATTTGCTTTCACAGTATCCTTCCATATTATTTTTCCGGCCACATCCATCGGACTTGCCTGCTTTTT
This sequence comes from Acinetobacter sp. 1130196, assembly GCF_000588095.1. Classification (NCBI taxonomy): domain Bacteria; kingdom Pseudomonadati; phylum Pseudomonadota; class Gammaproteobacteria; order Moraxellales; family Moraxellaceae; genus Acinetobacter; species Acinetobacter sp. 1130196. The sequence continues at coordinate 4,136 of NZ_JFWX01000032.1, forward strand.
GGCAGTTTTAGAGTGGAAATGGTTAAGAACGCAAAACCCAATTTATAAAGATCTATTTAAATACTGGATTAAGATCTTTGCTGTTGCGTTTGGTATGGGAGTGGTTTCCGGTGTCGTAATGAGCTATCAGTTTGGTACCAACTGGAGTGAATTTTCACGAGTAGCCGGAAGTATTACTGGTCCTTTACTTACCTATGAAGTGTTAAGTGCCTTCTTCTTAGAAGCAGGTTTCTTAGGCATTATGCTGTTTGGCTGGGGCCGTGTTGGTCCTAGAGCCCATTTCTTTGCAACGCTTATGGTTGCCATCGGAACATGTATTTCAATGTTCTGGATTTTATCGTCCAATAGCTGGATGCAAACACCGCAAGGTTTTGCCATCGAAAATGGCATTATTGTGCCAAAAGACTGGCTAGCTATTGTCTTCAACCCGTCCTTCCCTTACCGCTTTGCACATATGGGTGCTGCTGCCTTCTTGGTTTCATCTTTATTGGTGGTGGGAACATCTGCTTGGCACTTGGTAAAAGGTCGTCGTGATGAATTGGTTAAAAAATCATTCTCGATGGGTCTTTGGATGGTGCTTGTGACTTCTTGTTTACAAGTGGTGATTGGCGATAACCACGGTTTAAATACTCGTGAGCATCAGCCTGCCAAACTTGCTGCAATGGAAGGTCACTGGGAAACCAATCATAACGAGCCTATGCCGTTACTGTTATTTGCCATTCCAGATATGAAAGAAGAACGAAATCACTTTGAAGTGGGTGTTCCATATTTGGGTAGTTTAATTTTGACTCACAGTTTAGATGGGCAAGTGACTGGCTTAAAAGAATTCGCACCTGAAGATCGTCCAAACTCGACCATTATTTTCTGGAGTTTCCGAGTCATGGTGGGACTTGGCGTTCTTATGGTCACCTTGTCACTTATTGCTCTTTGGCTGCGTAAAAGTGGAAAACTCTATGAAACATCATGGTTTCATAAATTTGCTGTAGTGATGGGGCCTGCAGGTTATGTCGCAATGCTGGCTGGGTGGATTACTACCGAAGTAGGCCGTCAACCTTGGGTGGTATACGGCATTATGCGCACCAAAGATGGTTTATCGCATACTGTTTCGGCAGATCAGGTGGGTCTAAGTCTTTTTATTTTTGTTGTGGTTTACACCATCGTTTTCGGTAGTGGTATCTACTACACCTTAAAACTCATTAATAAAGGCCCTGTATTTATCGACACACCAAATATGGAAACAGGTGGCGTAGGTCACTTCAAAACACCGATGCGTCCACTTAGTGCAGTCGATGAAAATATTGACAGCAAACAAAACTCTGGGGAGAACCGTCATGATTGATCTTTCTTTAATATGGGTCGGTATTATCGGTTTAGGTGTTTTAATTTACGTGGTCATGGATGGCTTTGACTTAGGAATCGGGATTATGTTTCCCTTCATTAAGAATAGCCAAGAACGTGACGTGATGATGAATACCGTTGCTCCTGTCTGGGATGGCAATGAAACCTGGATGGTACTTGGGGGTGCTGGCTTGTATGCAGCCTTCCCACTGGTCTATTCAACGGTTTTATCTGCGCTCTACCTGCCTATTATTTTCATGGTGATTGCCTTGATTTTCCGTGGAGTTGCTTTTGAATTCCGTTTTAAAGCTCATCGAACCAAACATCTTTGGGACCTAGCTTTTATTTGGGGTTCGGTTTTAACAAGCTTCCTCCAAGGGATTATTTTAGGTGCCTATATTCAAGGCATTAAAACCGAAAACGGTATTTTTGCCGGTGGTCCTTTTGACTGGCTTACTGCATTCTCCATTTTCACAGGTATTGGTGTAGTTGCGATGTATGCCACTTTAGGCTGCGGTTGGCTCATTTTGAAAACTGAAAAAGGCTTGCAGCAACGTATGTATGAGCTTATGCCAAAGTTAATTATTGCGCTGCTCATTATCTTTGGTGCCGTTAGCTTATATACACCTTTAACACACCCTGAAATTGCAGATCGCTGGTTCTCTTTACCAAATCTGTTCTATTTTAGTCCTGTGCCTATTTTGGTCTTATTGTTTGTTGGCCTGATTTTATCAGCATGTAAAAAGCAGCAGGACCATAAACCATTTATATATACCTTGGCATTGGTCTTCCTTGCCTTTACTGGTTTTGTAATTAGCTTATGGCCAAATATCATTCCACCATCAGTTACGATTTGGCAGGCGGCAGCGCCTCATTCCAGCCAGATGTTTGCTTTAGTGGGTGCACTTATTCTGATTCCAATCATTATTACTTATACGGTTGTGTCTTACTGGGTATTCCGTGACAAAGTTCGTGTAGGTGATGAAGGTTATCATTAAGGTCCGGGGGTGTTATGAAAAAGTCGTCAGTTAAACTCAGTCAAACCCAATGGTTTATTCTGTTATGGCTTGGTGGGTTTTTTGCCTTAGCTGTGATTGCAGGGTTGTTTAAAGTGATATTGATTTATGCTGCCCCTTACTTAAAGTAAACCCATCCTTATAAAAAAATGCCGTTTGTAGATTCTACAAGCGGCATTTATTATGGGTTCAGTGCATCTTTTATTTTATTCTTTCGTGCAGCTCATACATGTATAAATCAGAACAACTCGCGCATAGCATTCGCCAACTTATTGAAAGTGGTACTTTAAGTGCACATGAGAAATTACCTTCATTAAGAGATCAGGTCCAACGTTCTGGGTTTAGCTTAATGACTGTGATGAATGCTTACCAAGAACTTGAATCACAAGGGCTGATCTATTCAAAGGAAAAGTCTGGCTACTTCGTTGCCGAGCAAATTGCACTAAAGCCACTCGAGCAATATTCAGTTGTTTCACTAAACTCTAAAATCGAAATTAACTCATTAGTTTTTAAATACCTTAAGTCAATTCAACATGAATCTGTCGTAGCTTTTGGTTCAGCTTTTCCAGATAGTCAGCTTTTAGCTGCTCCCAAACTTATTCAAATTATGGGACAACTTGCTCGGCAAAGACAAAGCTATGACCAGACAGCAAGCCTACCTCCCGGTAATTTAGCGTTAAGAAAACTGATTGCTCAACGCTACTGTATGCAAGGCATACAGACCGATCCAGATGACATTGTCATTACATCTGGAGGATTAGATGCACTCAATCTTTCTTTACAAGCAGTTGCTAAACCGGGTGACTATATTTTATTGCAACAAACCGTGTTTTACGGTGCTTGGCAGGCTGCTGAACGTTTAGGACTTAAGGTCATTACCATTCCCGAACATCCTCAATATGGTTTTGACTTAGAAGCTTTTGAGCAAGTTATTCAAACATATCCTATCAAGGTGTGTTGGCTCATGCTGAATACCCATAACCCGATTGGATTTACGGTCAGTGATGAGATTAAATATAAAATTGCCAAACTACTTCATGAACACCAGATTTACTTAATTGAAGATGATGTGTATGAAGAGCTTTATTATGGCGGGCAAAAACCACTTTCGATGAAGTATTTTGACCAACAAAATCTGGTACTGCACTGCTCTTCATTTTCTAAAACTTTAGGGGCAGGTTTTCGGGTAGGTTGGGTCTATGCGGGTAAATTTTCGGACCATATCCAACACTTGCAGCTCATGAGTACTATTTCAGTGAATGCACTCATCCAAAATGCCTTGGTTGAGTTCTTGTCTCATCATCATTATGAAAAGCATTTGCGCACACTTAGACTTTCACTTGAACGTTATAAAAAGCAGTTTTACCACTATTTGAAGCAACATCTGCCACCGAGTTGCGAGATTTATTATTATCCAAGCGGTTATTTTCTATGGGTTAAATTGCCTTATAAGCTTGATAGCATGCAAATTTATGAAGAACTCATCCAACGAGACATTGGCGTTGCCCCAAGCCCACTCTTTAGTGTTTTACCCGCACAGCAACATTATTTAAGAATCAATTGTTCATTTGAGTGGAACGAAAAAATTCAAGTTGCTTTAGATCAAGTCATCAAAACTATTCAACAAAGAGTTGAAGCAGGTTTATAAGAAGGTACGACGCCTTAATGAAATCGAGAGAATACAAACAACATCCCCTATGTAAATGGACTTATTTAGGGAAATTGGGGCTTCGACTGTTTTGTATCAAACTATCAGATGATAGAATATTAAGTCTGATAATTCAGCTGCAATTACTTGATAAAAAATAGTTTAGGCCAAAGAAATATTGTTATCTCTACCGCCAAGAACGCCTCAACATTTTCAAGCTGAGCTGTTGATACTTTCTTCCTATGTAAAAACGCAGCATCCAGACTCATCGATTAACACATATAATTAAAGGCTCTCATGCTTCAAAATACGATGCACCGCCAAGTTCTTATTTTGGCGAGTTCTCAGTCACTTTATCAAACCGTATCGATCATGGTCATGACGATTGGTGGTTTGGCTGGGGCAAATATTTCTAATACACCGATACTTGCAACTTTACCCATCGCATCTATGTTTTTGGGTACAGCCTTAATGATGTTCCCTGCATCAATGTTGATGGCACATGTAGGACGGCGTAAGGGTTTTCTTTTCGGCGCTTTTTTAGGTGTAATTGGCGGTATTATTGCCGCCATTGGTATCTTTTATAGTTCACTTACTCTCTTAGCCTTAGGCACGTTATGTGTCGGAGCCTACCAATCCTTTGCCCAGTTTTATCGTTTCGCTGCCAGTGAAGTAGCAGATGATGCATTCCGTTCACGTGCTATTTCTTGGGTTATGGCAGGGGGAATTGTTGCCGCACTGATTGGTCCGACTTTGGCGCGCTTTGGTGGCCCATTATTTCAACATTTAGAATATATCGGTTCATTTTTAATTATTAGTATCATTTCACTTGTGGCAATGGGCATTTTATCTAGCCTACATATTGCCAATACAGTTGAGCAAAAATCTAATTTTACTGCTGGTCGCCCATGGCAAAAGATTGTTTTTCAGCCTACCTATTTAGTTGCTTTGTTTGGTGCCGTAACAGGCTACGGCATCATGATTTTAGGTATGACCGCAACACCCATTGCTATGCGACATTCACACCATGAACTAGGCACGATTACAACTGTCATTCAGCTTCATGTGCTTGGTATGTTCCTACCTTCATTCTTTACTGGACATTTAATCGCCCGATTTGGTGTGCTTAAAATCATGTTTGCAGGTCTTTTATTATTTGCCTGCTATATCGGATTTGCTCTCTCCGGTATTCAGTTCGCATCGTTTGCAATCTCACTCATTTTATTAGGTGTGGGATGGAACTTTTTATTTATTGGTAGTACTTCTTTGCTTACCGGAACGTATACAGCGGCTGAAAAAGCCAAGGCCCAAGCCATTAACGACATGACTGTTTTTGTTGTCGGTTTAATCTGCTCTTTTAGCGCTGGTGCTTTACTTGATTTATTTGGCTGGGAAGCAATGAATATGGCTTTAATACCGTGGCTGGCAATTGCAGCATGCTCATTACTATGGTTAAGCAAAAGACGACCAAAAGCTTTAATTTAACTTTGTGTATCTGCTCTTATGTCCAGAAAATGATATTTTAAAAATTTGGCGTACTTTGATTAAACATTGTCGCCATTCGATTTGGGTAAATATCGTTCAAATTTCTATGATGTCTCTATCGAAAAGCAAGTTCCTTAAAACTTTAGTTGAGAGACAGAATATGAACACAGTTAAAGAAAAAATCGTTCTCATCACAGGCGCATCATCTGGTATGGGAAAAGCATTTACCAAAGCATTACTCAAAGAAGGTGCAACTGTTTATGCCGTTGCTCGTCGCGTTGATGCTATGCAAGAACTAAAAGCACTTGGTGCTCATACATTAAAAATGGATATTACCAATCAGGATGATATCGACCAAGTTGTGAAGACTATTGAAAAAGAAACCCATGGTGTTGATATTTTAGTTAACTGCGCAGGCTTTGGTATGTATGGTGCTATGGAAGATACCACCCTTGCCGATGCACGCTATCAATTTGAAGTGAATCTGTTTGGTATGGCCTATTTAACTCAAAAGGTTCTACCTAGTATGCGTAAAAAAATGCAGGGTAGAATTATCAATATTTCATCAATGGGCGGGAAAATTTATACACCACTTGGTAGTTGGTATCATGCGAGTAAACATGCTGTTGAAGGTTGGTCTGACTGTCTACGTTTAGAGTTAAAATCATTTAATATTGATGTTGTCGTCATTGAACCCGGTGCTATCGCAACTGAATTTGCAGATGTAATGGTCCAACCTATGCTGGAACGTTCAGGACAAAGTGCGTATAGCCATATGGCAGCCGCGGTTGCTAATGCAACACATACCTCTGTTGAAAAAGGTGAGCTTTCAAACGTGCAAGTTGTCGTTGATATGCTGATGAAAGCCGTCCATGCATCCTCACCTAAAACACGTTATGTGGGTGGCAAATATGCCAAACTGATGATATTTGTACGTAAATGGTTTGGTGACCGTGTGTTTGATCGTATGGTGATGTCAGTTATTAAATAAATTAAGTGCCCCTTATAAGTTTAATGTTGAGATGCTCAAATGAAATATGCTTCAAATTTTGCCCTAAATACCAACTGGAAATTATTACTGAATGACCTAGGCATAAATGTTGAAGATGCATTACGTTTGGCATCTCTACCGTTTGATTTATTCAACCGTAAAGATGCAAGCCTTACGCCTGTTCAATATTTCAATTTTTGGCACGCAATTGAACAACTTGCTGGAATAAATGACTTACCTTTAAAAATTGGTCAAATGATTACAGTTGAACTGTTTGACCCAGCGATTTTTGCTTGTATTTGTAGCCCTAACTTTAATATTGCGATACAGCGTCTATCTGAATTTAAAAGACTCGTTGGGCCAATGCAGTTACAAGTAGCAATTGATAACGACACCACAACGCTAGAACTCAAATTTTATAATGTATCTACGCCAACGCCACAAAGTCTTGCCATGTCAGAACTGGTCTTTTTTGCTCAATTAGCAAGAATATGTACAAGGCATCAGGTTATACCTTTGAAAGTTACACTGCCCGATTTACCTAATAATCTGGCAGAATACAAAACATTTTTTGGCGTACTTCCACAAAAAAGTGAACACATTTCGATTGTCTTTTCACGCCAAGATGCTGAACGTCCTTTTTTAACAGTCAACCCAACCATGTGGTCTTTTTTCGAGCCAAACTTGCAACGTAGTCTTATACAACTTGATGAAGATGCAACAGTTAGTGAAAAAGTTAAAGCAATACTTTTAGAAAACCTACCTGCTGGACTATGTACGATAGAAGATGTTGCTCAACGACTCGCGATGAGCAAACGTACACTACAACGGCTACTTTTAGAAGAGCGAACTAATTTTAAAACGCTTTTGGATGCGACACGTCAATCTCTTGCCCAACATTATTTAGAAAAATCATCAATGAGCACGGGTGAAATTTCATTTCTATTGGGCTTTCAAGAGCACAACTCATTCAGCCGAGCATTTAAAAACTGGACGGGTAATACTCCGCAAGAATATAGACTTATGCATTAATTCCTAACGCGGCTTGTTCAACATCCATTCCAGATTTTGGCGAACCGCAGGCCACTCATGTTTTAAAATGCTATAAACGTGAGTGTCCCGTAAAATATCATCTTTCACAATTTGATGGCTTCTTAGCACACCATCGAGCTTTGCACCTAAGCGTACAATCGCGGCTTGACTTTGAACATTTAAAGAAGATGTGCGTAACTCAACCGCAATACAGTTTAAAGTCTCAAATGCATGAGCTAACAGTAGTTTTTTACATTCAGTATTGACAGGTGTACGCTGTGCAGATTTGCGGTACCACGTCGAACCAATTTCGACACGGCGATGCGCTTCTTCAATATGCATTAAAGTTGTCATGCCCAGCGCTCGTCCCGTTTTTCGGTCTTCAATATAAAAAGGCAACATAGAACCAGATTTTTGTAAACCAAGACGTCTTTCAATTTCAGCAGTCATCTGTTCAGGTCTTGACACACGGGTATACCAAAGATTATAGAGTTCCCCATCGCAAACGGCCTCTGCCAGTGATTCAGCTTGAGTGACATCTAGCGGCTTTAAAATAACGTGTTCGCCTACCAACTCAACAGGTGTAATCCAAGCCATCTTTATCTCCTCCATTAATATTAAGCTTTTATATTTCCAAAGTTATTTATTTAAATCAGCCACACTATACATAGCGTCTGCTATGGTTTGATGACCAGATTTTGATAGGCCATCTGCCGCACCTAAAATGTCTCGACGTTCTTTGTTTTGCCCCAATTTTAATTGGCCTTGCAGCTTAGTAATTTCAATTTCTATTCCCACAATCGCCTTTAACATCGGTTCAAGATAGTCCTTTGGTGCATCTGACATTTTCCAGGGTTCAGGTTGAGAAGCTTCATGGCTACGGGTTAAACGAGCCACCACACCGCGAACATAACGTTCATCATCGTGAACTGTTACTTTGCCATGAGCATGCACAACCCTATAATTCCACGTCGGCACTTGTCTGTGCTGTTCATGTTTGGATGGGTACCAGTTTGGTGAAATATAAGCATCACCGGCTTGGAACACGACCAACACCTCATCTCCATTTTTAATGTTATGCCAGACAGGATTCACTCGAGACACATGCGCATGTAGAGCGCCAAACTTCCCTTCATTTTTCTGAAGTTCAAAAGGAAGATGATTTGCATCTAATCCATTACTTCCATGCGTAAAAAGCACACCAAACGGATATTCTGTAATAAGAGAATGCAATACATCCAAACGGTTTTCTGCATAATCATCGGGGATATACATGGCTCAAAACCTCACTGTAAATCTCAGGGTTATTTATATTTTGTGTTGTAAATTTTCTGGTTTATGTGGTTTATTAAAAAGAACCACTTTGTATTTTTTTAAGTAGACCAGAATTATGGCAAGAATGGCAAAAGTTGTTGAACTTCCGTCGATTGCAAAGATTGATAAAAGCAAAGGAAAGATAAGTGCTCAACTGACCCAAGCCTTGCGTGAAGCTGTACAAAGTGGTGATTTACAACCCGGCGACCCTTTACCATCCTCGCGTGAGCTGGCTCAAACACTTGAAGTCGCTCGCGGAACCGTTATTGAAGCTTATGATCAACTTCTCGCTGAAGGTGTTTTTTCTTCACAAGCCCGAACTGGCACTTATGTATCTCATGCTTTAACTAAAAAAACTGTATTGGAATCTTCCCAGAAAGAAACAATTTCTAGCTCAATCCCTTTAACCAAATCAGCTCTTTGTTATGCCGAGGTACTCAAAGAGTTTAAACCCCTTCCTCATGCCCCTTTTGCAGTGTCTGTTCCGATTGCTCGTACTCAACCGAGTGATATTTGGCGTAAGTTTGGTAATAAATTTAGATCTCGGGGTGCTGGTGCTCCATCAGGTTATGGTGAACCTCAAGGGGTATTATCATTAAGAATCGCTATAGCAGATTATGTACGTCGATCCCGCTCTGTACACTGTGAACCTGAACAAATCGTGATTACACCTGGTATTCAACAGGCACTTTATATTTGCAGCCAGATTTTATTTGAAGCGAAAGATGAAGTCTGGATAGAAGATCCAGCTTATCGTGGTACTACAGCCATTTTTGAACATGCCGTAAAAAATATCCGTACGGTGCGTGTTCCTGTCGATGAAGAAGGTATTCAAGTTGAAATTGGGATTAAACTTTCAAAACATGCGCGTGCTGCTTTTGTGACACCATCTCACCAATATCCACTTGGCATGCCAATGAGTCTAGCAAGACGCACGGCTTTATTGGCTTGGGCAAAACAGCAAAATGCATGGATCATTGAAGATGACTATGACAGTGAACTTCGTTATAACGGTCAGCCCTTTCCATCTTTACAAGGTATGGCACCCAACCAAGTCATTTATCTTGGAACTTTCAGCAAAGTCTTATTTCCATCGCTTAGGCTTGGCTATGCCGTATTGCCTAAAGAACTGGTGGCACCTTTTTGTGGGCTAAGAGTATTAATTGATAGACACCCACCTGCTGCTGACCAACATGTTTTAGCTGCTTTTATTCAAGAGGGTTATTTGGAACGACATATTCGACGTACTCGACATGTTTATGCGGAAGTTCGGCAATACATTATTGGCTTGATTGAAAAACATATACCTCAAGAACTGGCTTGGTTACAGCCGGGGGATCAAGGCATGCATATGGTGTTATGGCTTTCTCATCATATTAATGATATTGACGTTGCAAGCTCGGCAGTCGATGCAGGTATTGCCGTTAAAGCAATTTCACCAACATTTTCAAAAGAGCAACAACGTCCGGGTTTAATTGTTGGCTTAGGTGATTTTGAACCCGAACAGATGCAACAAGCCATTAAAAAACTATCAAAAATTATTCAACAACATGGCAAACCGTCTTAATCCAAGCTTACAACATCAACCATAGATGAATCGCAAATGGCCCAATCAGCACCATTAAAATACCAGCGATGACCATAGTTAAACTGGCAATTACACCTTCTTCACTATTTCTTTGCTGTGCTCTGACTGTACCAAAACCATGCGCTGCATTACCAAAGGCAGCTCCATTTGCTACATTAGAACGGATTTTAGTAATCGCTAAAATCGCATCGCCGCAAATCATACCAACCAAACCGGTAATAACGGTAAATAGTGAAACCAATGCTGCCGAACCATGAATATCTTCCGCTAGAATCATGGCAAATGGTGTTGAAATAGAACGTGCCATCAAACTGTTGGTCACTTCAGGGCTAAAATGGAACCACTGTGCCATCTCATAGGCAGACATCACACCTACACTCATACCCACAATAATCGCAATCGAAAGAACCCCAAGGTTTTTACGAATTGTTTCCCGATAGCGATAAATTGGTACAGCAAAAGCAACCGTTGCTGGTCCTAACAAATTAACAATCCACTGCGTATCTTCTGCATAAGTTTGATATGAAATTCCAAAAATCGTCATCAAAATAATGGTGAGTACAGGCACACTAATTGCGGGTGATAACCAAAGTTTTGGATTTTTCTGATAGATTCGCTTTGCCACCACATAGGCAACCAAAGTCCAGATGAGACAAAGAATTGACCAAATATTCATGTCGTTTTGCTCTCTAGATATGCTTATGTTGAAGACGTTTTCGAGCTTGTAAATAAGCTTTTAAACGATTGTAATAGTGAATAGTCAGCGAAGTACTTAGCATGACTAAAATAGTCCCAATGGCAATACTCAAGACAATTTGCCATCCTTCGGTCATAAACAGGGTTTTATACTGGACAACGGCGACTACTACAGGGACAAAGAACAGTAATAGCTCACCTAAAACCACAGTTGCTCCCATTGCCACCTGATCCATTTTGATAATTTTAAAGAACAGACATAAAAGCAATAAAAACATACCTAAAATCCCCGCCGAGACAGGGACGCCGAGTTTTTGATGTAAGAGATATCCGACCCACCAAAATCCAGCCAAAATCAAAATTTGTTTAACTAAAACTAAAAGTGATGGTTGTGAGGGTGTTCCAGAAGCAGATTCAGTACTCATTTTTTGAAATTAAATGGTTAACTACATCATTATGCTATCTTGGTTAAACCAGCCAAATATGAATTATTCATGTTAATATTATTCTAAAATGGAATAATCTATTCTTTATTATGCTTTCTCTAAAATCATTACAGTGCTTCGTTACACTGGTAAAAACTAAAAGTTTTACCCGTACTGCTGAAGAGTTGTATCTGACTCAGCCCACTATTAGTAAAATATTACAACAACTCGAAGAACAGCTTCAGGTACAACTTTTTGTCAAACCCGATCATGGACGAAAAAGACAAATTGAATTAACTGAAATTGGAGAGCGTATTTATCAACATGCAATTGAGCTTCTTCAGGCAGAACAAAACATCTTTTTGGAGATAGAAAACTATCAACAATTAAAAACAGGTACTTTAAAACTTGGCGTTCCACCTTTAGGTTCCCAGCTCCTAACAACAGCCCTGTTTGACTTTCATCGCCAATGGCCAGCTATTGAATTAGCTTTTATGGAAGTAGGTTCACGCGGTATTGAACAAGCTTTACTCAATAACGAGTTAGACGTTGGCGTTTTATTGCAGCCTTTTGATGAGCAAATCTTTAATAGCATTGAGCTATGTAACTACCCTTTAATGGTACTTTTACGTCGTGATGCAACTTGGGCAACCCGCAAAAAAATAAATCTAGAAGAATTACAACACCAATCATTTTTAATGTTTCCTGAAAATTTTTCTTTGAACAGTATTATTCTCGATGCTTGTAAGCAGCATGGTTTTTATCCAACTATTGCTTGCCGTACCAGCCAATGGCATCTTTTGGCAGACATGGTGTTACAACGTATGGGGATTGCGCTTCTCCCTCAATATTATACCGACATGCTTGACCCTACTTTATTTGCAGCAGTACCACTTGAAAAACCAAATATTCAGTGGCACTTAGTCATGGCTTGGAAAAAAAATCTTCCTGTCTCACCAGCGGTACAAGCGTGGCTGAACATTGTTCGTGAGCATTTCCAGCACGTTAAGCCTTAACGTTGAATATTAAAATGGCTTAATTCAAAAACCAATAAAGCTTTTCCACAAAAAAGCTACCCAATCTTGGCTTAGCTCACTTAGACTAGATCCGATTGTTTTATGACATGGACAATAACAATGAATAATGAACATTTTAAGCTGTACACAGATTCACAATTTCTAAGCCCTTATGCGTTTACAGTTTTTGTAGGGCTACATGAAAAACAAATTCCATTTGAAATTGCGACCATCAACTTAGGCCAGCAAGGCCAATTTGAAAAATCTTATGTAGCAAAGTCATTAACTGCCAAAGTGCCTGTACTTGAGCACAATGATTTTGCCTTATCAGAATCTTCTGCCATTTTGGAATATCTTGAAGAACTTTATCCAAACACATCTATTTATCCAAAAGATATTCAAGCACGCGCAAGAGCAAGACAAATTCAGGCATGGCTCCGATCAGACTTAGTAGCACTAAGAACTGAACGACCAACCGATGTTATTTTTATTCAGCCCAAGTCCACTCCACTTTCAGAAGAAGGTCTAAAAGCTGCGGAGAAACTTTTCTTTGTTGCAGAAAAACTTCTCGCATCTGATGCCGAATTTCTTTTTGGTTCATGGAGCATTGTAGATGCTGAACTTGCCCTGATGTTGCAACGCCTTATCCAAAATGGTGATGCTGTACCAGAACGCTTAAAAACCTATGCACTACAGCAATGGCAAAGACCGACCGTACAAAAATGGCTTGCCTTGCGACATAACTAAACCCTTATATTTACACCAAACATGAGATAAAAAATGAGTGATTCAAACTATATTCCTCCACAAGTTTGGCAATGGACTGGAGAAAAAACCGATTTAAACCAACCTACCTCAGGTGCTCGTTACGAACATACACTTCCAGTAGGAAAACATCCGCTCCAGCTCTACTCTTTAGCAACGCCTAATGGTCAAAAAGTCACTATTTTGCTTGAAGAGCTTTTAGCGTTGGGACATAAAGATGCTGAATATGATGCTTGGCTGATTAAAATCGGAGAAGGACAGCAATTTGGCAGTGGCTTTGTAGACATTAATCCAAACTCTAAAATCCCGGCATTGGTTGCCCATAGCCAAACCCCGCCATTAAGAGTGTTTGAGTCTGGCTCAATTTTGCTTTACTTGGCTGAAAAGTTTAAAGCGTTTATTCCGACTGATATTGCTGCACGTACTGAATGCCTCAATTGGTTATTCTGGCAAATGGGCAGTGCACCTTACTTAGGTGGCGGTTTTGGGCATTTTTATGCTTATGCACCCGTTAAAATTGAATATGCGATTAACCGCTTTGCCATGGAAACAAAGCGTTTACTTGATGTTTTAGATCAGCATCTGGCAAAAAACGAATATTTGGCTGGTTCTGAATATTCGATTGCTGATATTGCGGCATTCCCTTGGTATGGTGGTCTTGTTAAAAACTGGGTGTATAACGGCGCGGAGTTTTTAGGTGTCGATCAATATAAAAATGTTCAGCGTTGGGCAGATGCGATTTTAGCGCGCCCTGCGGTTCAACGCGGGCGTATGGTTAACCGTACTTTTGGTGATTTAGCTACGCAGTTGCATGAACGCCATGATGCGAGTGATTTTGAGACCAAGACTCAAGATAAATTGCAGAACCAGTCTTAAAAATATCATTCAGTTTTTGACTTACCCGCAAGATATTTCATTTTTGCGGGTATTCAAAGGTGGCAAAATAGCCCGTATATAACTCACTCAGCCAAGCGACAAAAACTCGTACGCGTGGCGAGAGCTGCCTGTGCTGCGGATATAAAGCAGAAACAGACATCTTCGGGATTTCCCACGCAGATAAAACCTCAACCAACTGCCCGTCTTTTAACTCATTCGCCACATGGTAGCGCGGGACCTGAATTAAACCTGCCCCACGTAAAGCAGATAATACATAGTTTTCAGCATCATTTACCGCGATCCAGCTTTTTAAAAAATAATCTTGTTTTTTACCGTTCACCATCAATTCAAATGGATAATTTCGCCCGCCTGTTGTCGAGAAGAAATTAACACAATAATGTGATAACAAATCTTCTGGTTGCTGTGGCGTTCCATTTTTATTTAAATAGTCAGGACTTGCACAAATGACTTGTGGCATATCAACCAAATGTCTAGCAATTAAAGTGGAATCATCCAAACGCCCCGCTCTCACCACACAATCTATCCCTTCTCTAATCAGATCAACCAAGCGATCACCTGTACTAATTACCAGTTCAATGTCGGGGTACAACTCGTGAAATTGATCAATATTAGGTAAAACAATTTTGGTCGCATGCGCACCGGATAAATCGACACGTAGCAAACCACGGGGCTGTGCAATTACATTGCGTAAAGACGATTCGGCATCATCAAGTTCCGATAATATTTGTGTGCAGCGTTCATAAAATGCCTGTCCATCTAGTGATGGTCTTACATGCCGAGTCGTCCGTTCTAGCAAACGGCACTGTAAATTACTCTCTAACTCCTTAATGGCATTACTTGCAGTAGCACGTGGGATATTCAGCTGATCGGCTGCCTGACTAAAACTACCTAGCTCTACGATGCGGGTAAAAAGTTGCAAGGTATCAAATTTATCCATGGTGCTATCTTTTAACCCTATCCATTATTAATGTATACGGAATTATCTTATCCAATTCTGATGATTTATCCCATATTTCTATATTATTAAAATAAGCCATACTTACTCAAACAGGCAATCTAAAAATGAATATTTCAAGAAAAACAGCTCTGGTTACTGGCGCATCACGTGGTATTGGTCGTGCTATTGCTGAACGCTTAGCACAAGATGGCTTTTATGTCATTGTTAACTATGCTGGCAATAAGGTTCATGCCCAAGCAACTGTAGATCATATTATTGAGCAAGGTGGTCAAGCCTCAGCTATTAAAGCGGACGTTGCAAATGAACATGAGGTGAACCGTTTATTTCAAGAGGCAAAGGCCATTAATGGTCAATTAGACGTTGTGGTTCATAGTGCCGGTATTATGCCTATGGCAAAAATTACACCTGAAAGCCTGCCAGATTTCGATAAAGTGATTCATACTAATTTACGTGGCTCGTTTTTAATATTGGCGCATGCGGCCGAAACAGTGCCAGATGGTAGTCGGATTATTGCGCTTTCAACCAGTGTAATTGCCAAATCTTTTCGAGCATATGGTCCTTATATTGCTTCAAAAGCAGGTGTCGAAGGTTTGGTACATGTGTTAGCAAATGAGTTACGCGGACGGAATATTACTGTAAATGCCGTTGCGCCCGGCCCGACAGGTACTGACCTTTTTTATAATAGAAAAACTGACGAGCAAGTGGAAGCTATTGCAAAACTTGCTCCATTGGAAAGAATCGGGACACCTGACGAAATTGCTGGCGTAGTTGCCATGCTGGCTAGTCCAGATGGACGTTGGGTAAATTCACAAGTCATTCGAGTAAATGGTGGATTTGCTTAATGTTTAAAACCGTGTGGATTATTTTAATTCACACGGTTTTTTACTAACTATTAAAATTTCTTAAATCTATTTTATTTTAATAAGTTTATAAGATTAACTAATACTATTTTTATAAAAATATCCCTCATTCTTATTTATCAAAATAATATATATAAATAGATATTCCTTATTTTTGCTTATATTTAAAAACGCGTAAATTGAACCTTAACAATCTGAATCAAAGATAAGGATATATTCAATGAACGCTAAATTAAATACAGAAGCTCCGCAAAGCTTTATCTCAAATGATTCAAATACATCCTTTTCAGCCGAAGAAATTCTTTATAAAGCACAGCAATACACACAGGACCATGAACTTAATTTTAGTGGCAGTTTATCACCTACTGATGCATGGCAACTCGTACAACAGGGCGAAGCTGTTTTAGTTGATGTGCGTACCAATGAAGAACGCAAATTTGTGGGTTATGTCCCTGAAAGTGTTCATGTCGCTTGGGCAACAGGCACGTCATTTAACCGTAATCCACGCTTTTTAAAAGAACTTGAATCAAAAGTTGGCAAAGATAAAACCATTCTTTTGTTATGTCGTAGTGGCAACCGTTCAGCACAAGCTGCCGAGGCCGCATTTAATGCAGGTTTTGAGCACATTTATAACGTTCTTGAAGGCTTCGAAGGCGATCTAAATGATCAGCAACAGCGTAATCAGAAAAATGGCTGGCGCATCCATCAACTTCCTTGGCAACAAGACTAATATTTTAATCAATTTTCAGTGAATCAAGGAAAGCTTGTGACTCAATGGAACATTAATGCGGTTGTACAAGGTTTACAACAAGCAAGGCATGACTGGCGTCAACAACAGCACCGGACCAAAGAATTTTGGGGTCGTGAACTTCCATCTAAAGAGGCTTTAAAAGCCATTTTAGATGATCTGTGCGGAATTTTATTTCCAATGCGTTTAGGCCCTGCCGACTTACGTCAGGAAACTGAGGATTCTTATATTGCCTATACTTTAAATCGGGTACTCACAGCCTTACATGCTCAAGTACAACTGGCTTTAAACTATGAAGCAAAACGTCATTTGAGTCATTCGAACACAGTCCAACAGCCAGACGAACTTGCTCAAAATATTGTGCAGGATTTTGCCAACACCTTGCCCTCTATACGACGTCTTTTAGACGGCGATGTGCGTGCTGCTTATGAAGGCGATCCGGCGGCGCATAGTGTGGATGAGGTATTACTTTGCTATCCGGGTATATTTGCGATTATTCATCATCGAATAGCGCATCAACTCTATGCCCAAGTGCCTTTATTGTCTCGCATTATTTCCGAGTTGGCGCATTCTGCAACTGGTATTGATATTCATCCGGGTGCAAAAATCGGTAAAGGATTCTTCATCGATCATGGTACGGGTGTGGTGATTGGTGAAACTAGCGTTATTGGAGAGCGTGTTCGTATTTATCAGGCAGTGACCCTTGGAGCGAAACGATTTGAAACGAATGATGATGGTGGTTTGAAAAAAGACTATACACGCCATCCAATTGTTGAAGATGACGTGGTGATCTATGCAGGTGCCACTATTTTAGGTCGTATTACGATTGGTCGAGGGTCCATTATTGGGGGAAATGTCTGGCTTACACATAGTATTCCCGCAGGAAGCCAGATTTTACAGTCACCACTGGAGGCTTATCAAAAAAATCCAGAATTTAAATAAATCGTACTCACAATTTTATATATAAGAGTTTTAACCAATATATTAAAAATATGAATTTGGTATATATAAATCAGTTTATTACTTATTTATATTAAATTTTCATAAATATATGCTTATTAATAATAAGTGACCTGTATTCATTTATTTATACCTTATTCATATTTTGAAAATCGAATATTTAATTCTAATCTGTTAACACGATAATTTAAAAATTTAACATTTTATAACCAAGCCACTGTAATAAGGAAAAATGATTCATGGCGAAAAATACTGACAAAGCCCAACTTGCGCTGGGGGACCACGCAGCCCGTCAACTGGCCAATGCAACCAAAACTGCTCCCCAACTTTCTACAATTACTCCCAGATGGCTGACTCACTTACTTCAATGGCTTCCTGTTGAAGCAGGTATCTACCGCTTAAACCGTGTAAGTAATACCGATGATATTCAAGTCGCTTGCACACAACGCGATGAAGCAACTTTACCTCAAACTTTTGTTGATTATGACCCAGAGCCACGCGAATACTTTTTAAATGGTGTATCTACTGTTTTAGATGTACATACACGTGTTGCTGACCTTTACAGCAGCCCACACGACCAAATTAAAGAACAGCTCCGTTTAACCATTGAAACCATTAAAGAACGTCAAGAAAGTGAGCTTATCAATAACCCTGAATATGGTTTACTGGCAAGTGTGACAGATGACCAACGTATTTCGACTTTAAATGGCCCACCTACTCCAGATGATCTTGATGATTTGCTACGTAAAGTCTGGAAAGAACCGGGATTTTTCCTAGCACACCCTGATGCGATTGCAGCATTTGGACGTGAATGTACACGCCGTGGTGTGCCACCTCCAACGGTTAGCTTATTTGGTTCGCAATTCATTACATGGCGCGGTATTCCAATCATTCCATCAAATAAAATTCCTGTAGAAGATGGCAAAACTAAAATCTTGCTGCTTCGTGTTGGTGAAAAGCGTCAAGGGATTGTTGGTTTGTTCCAACCTGGTCTTGCTGGTGAACAGTCACCAGGGCTTTCAGTACGCTTTATGGGAATCAACCGTAACGCGATTGCGTCGTATCTAATCTCGTTATATTGCTCACTTGCAGTACTCACTGATGATGCGTTGGCAGTATTAGATGATGTGGAGGTGGACAAATATCATGACTACCCAGTTAACTACAAGTAATCTGCAAGGTAGTCCAACGGGGCCTGAAGTGACTGGTGTTAATCCACCAGCCAACTTCCCTGATGAGTCCACCATTGCTCGACTTGCTAATGAGTTTTTTTCAGCATTACCAAGCTCAAGCAGTTCAACTTCTCCATCGGGCCTAAACTTGGACTTACCTGTCGGAGCGCCACCACACCCACCACAACCGGGTGAACCATTTTCTGCACTCAGTGGTCGTGCGCCCAATATCGCCTTTCAGAAAAGTCTTAATCCGGAATATCCTGAACATATTCCAAATTTGCCAGACTACCCTGAACGTCGAATTGTAGCGTCTGCGCCTGTGGTTGGTGGAGCTAATTTGCCGCGCCCACCATTTGAGCCACATTTGCCACAAGCTGCTCATAGTGAACCCAATGTGCCACGCATTGAACCAAACTTACCCACTGGTGCAGGTGAATCACCTTATTATTTTTTAAATGATTTTTCTGCTCCCAATACAGCAGAACCGTCTGTTAAAGGTGTTGAAGATAATTATTCAGTTGCACAGTCTTTTCAGTTGCCACATGGTGACCAGCTGAAGTCATTACTGACGGAAGATCGTTTTGCAACGAACACGCCCACCCAAAGTTCGGCAAGCTCTGCATTTTATTTTTTAGACTTGCCTCAAAGTGGACAAAGTTATAGTCACTATCAACCATCGCAACCCACTTTTGTAGCAAGCAGTGCTCAACCACTCGATGTGCATGCCATACGTCGCGATTTCCCAATTTTACAGGAACGCGTCAATGGTCGACCTTTGGTCTGGTTTGATAATGCAGCCACTACACAAAAACCGCAGCGCGTGATTGATCGGATTGCTTATTTTTATCAGCATGAAAACTCAAATATTCACCGTGCTGCCCATGAGTTAGCAGCTCGTGCAACCGATGCCTATGAGCATGCAAGAAATGTAGTGGCCCGATTTATTGGTGCACCCTCTTCTAAAGAAATTATCTTTGTTCGAGGAACAACCGAAGGCATTAATCTGATTGCAAAAACATGGGGTGAGCAAAATATTGGTGAAGGTGATGAAATTATCGTTTCTCACTTAGAACACCATGCCAATATTGTGCCTTGGTATCAACTCACTAAAAAAACTGGAGCGAAATTACGAGTCATTCCTGTGGATGACACTGGGCAAATTATTTTAGAAGAATTGCCAAAACTGATTAATGAGCGCACCAAACTGCTGTCGATTACTCAAGTTTCAAATGCTTTGGGTACAGTCACACCTGTTGCTGAAGTCATTAAAATTGCGCATGCCAAAGGTGTTCGTGTTTTAGTTGATGGTGCTCAATCTGTTTCGCACATCCCTACCGATGTACAAGCTCTTGATGCAGACTTTTTTGTGTTTTCTGGACATAAAGTGTTTGGTCCAACAGGTATTGGTGCGGTCTATGCAAAACCAGAATTGCTAGAAAGTATGCCTGTTTGGGAAGGCGGCGGTAACATGATTCAGGATGTTACCTTCGAACAAGTAGTTTACCAACCTGCACCAAACAAGTTTGAAGCTGGAACTGGAAACATTGCCGATGCTGTTGGTTTAGGCGCTGCACTTGAATATGTCGAAAGTCTAGGCATTCATAACATTGCTCGCTATGAACATGATCTACTCGAATATGGTCAAAATGCGCTGAGTAGTGTGTCAGGTTTACGCCTGATCGGAACCGCACATCACAAAGCCAGTGTTATGTCCTTTACCTTACAAGGCTATTCAACCGAACAAGTGGGTAAAGCTTTAAATCAACATGGTATTGCTGTACGTTCTGGGCACCATTGTGCACAGCCAATTTTACGTCGTTTTGGTGTAGAACAGACCGTGCGTCCGTCTTTGGCTTTTTATAACACGACGGAAGAAATTGATTTATTGGTGTCAGTGTTACATCAACTGACACGTAATAGGCGTAGCAATTAAATCTATTTTTAGACTAGAAAAGACTGCTTTTGAGCGGTCTTTTTTATGGATTATTTATTAAAACTACTTGAACTCAACTTCATATATAGGAATAAGACAAAATAGCTATCACAGTTGAGTCTTATTATTTGAAATTCGATTTCTAAGTTAGCCTTCGGCTCGAGCTAAAAATTATTAGTACTATAGATAATTTAAAGTGCTTATCACGGCGGAGTCTTACCGTTTTCAAATCCAAAGAAAGTAGCTAATTCCGTTACTTTTTTAAAAAAGTAACCAAAAACTTTCTCATCCACAGAACCTGTTCTCTGTTTTCATTTTTCAAATAATATTGCAAATACATTATCTTTATAAATTATGGGCAGGCTGTGGATGAAATTTAGCACTAGCAAATGCAAGTATGGGCTCCGTTGTGCTAGTCTAAAAACTTGCAGATGACTTTAACCTGAGGAAATATCAATAGATATCCAACTTAATTAAACAATCCCCAAATCAATCTCAACGCAATCCCAATCAACAACACTCCCATCACCCGCTCAAAATAAACTCCAAATTCTAAAAACCGTTTACGTACAATAGGCTGTGCAAACAGTACACTCACCACCATAAACCAAATAGCATTGACCATACACATCCATATTCCATAAAAGACCTGAACTTTCATTGGTGTAGTTGTACTTACAATCGTCGTAAAAATTGCCAGAAAAAAGATAGTGGCTTTTGGGTTTAACGCATTGGTAAGAAAACCCATTGTAAAAGCTTTAAATAAACTCGGCTTATCACTGCCTGCTTGGCCATTAATTTCAATATTGGTATTCGGCTGGCTACGTAAACACTGCCACCCCAAATAAATTAAATAGACTGCTCCCGCTGTTCTAATAAGCGACATGAGCCATTCACTTTGTTGAATCAAAAAACCAATCCCAACCAAGGTATAAAAGACATGAACCGAAATCCCAACACCAATACCAATTGCGGTTAGACATCCAATCAAATAACCATAACGTACACTTTGTCTGACCGTAATCACAAAATCTGGTCCCGGTAAAATCACCGCCATAAAATGAATAAGAGCTAGCGTTAAAAACTCATGTCCATACAACTGCCGCATAACAATTTAGTTTCCTGAAAATCACCTAAAAGATTGTATTGCGATTTTTTAGACGCGATAATCTAATCAAAATCCAAATAATTTTTGCCTCATGAGCACAAATCAAAATCTGGTTCTGTTAAATGAAATGGCGACTTTCGTTAAGGTTGTCGAGTCGGAAAGCTTTTCTGAAACTGCCCGCCAGCTTGGTACAACACCTTCTGCTGTGAGCCGCGCGATTGCTCGTTTAGAACGTGCTTTAGGCACCCGCTTACTCTATCGGACTACACGGAAACTTCGTTTAAGTGAAAGTGGACAACAGGTCTATCAACGCTGTTTAGATATGGTGAATGCGGCACAAGCAGTCATGGAAAGTTCGGGTCAATTTCATGTTGAACCAGAAGGTATTATTCGTATGAGTGTTCCAAAAGCTGTGGGACATTTTATGATTCATCCGCATTTACCCGAATTTTTAGAACGCTACCCTAAAATTGATATACAGATGCTTTTAGAAGATCGCTATGTAGATCTCATTGATGATGGCGTCGATTTAGCACTTCGAATTACAGAGCAACCACCAGGTGGTCTTATGGGCCGAAAACTCATTGATATTGATCACTTGGTTTGTGCTACGCCTGAGTATTTGGCCAAGCATGGCATACCGAACCACCCTCATGATTTAAAGCAGCATGAATGTATTTACTTGGGTGAACAAGCCAGTGACTCAAAGTGGAAATTTCAGCAAGGAAATAAATCGATCAGTGTTGCCGTGCGTGGTCGTTATGCAGCAAACCATACAGGTGTGCGTTTGAGTGCCGCATTACAGCATTTAGGTATTGCGAGCTTGCCATACTTCGTTGCACGCCATGCACTACAACAAGGTACCTTAGTGCAGGTTTTACCAGATTGGTATTTTAAGACCTATTATAGTGGTGGGCTGTGGTTACTTTATCCACCGACACGGCATGTCCCGCCTAAATTGAGTGTGTTGATTCAATATTTGGCAGATAAATTAGCAGCAGAGCCGACTTTAAAAATCTAGTCGGCTCTTAACTCGAGCAAATCCTATCTAGAGTCCTCTTTATTAGAATTACTCAACCAATAAATCTTTTGGATTAATCGTATCGCCATAGACAGGTTTTAAAGTCTTTTCATAAGCCTGATGAATCACACCTTCTTTAGCCAGTTTCTCTAAATCTTGATTCAACCAGTCCAATAACTCTTTATCACCCTTTTTCACTGCTGGTGCAATTAAGTCCTGCTCACCTAAATTGGTAATGCCAACAGTGTAATTTGGATTTTCTTTAGCCCAAGCTAAAACCAGCAAGTTATCATGTGCAAGCGCAGCACCACGACCATCTTTTAAAGCATCAAAAGTTTCAGTGTTTTGCTCATACTTTTGTAGTTTAATTTCAGGATGAGTCTTGGTGAAGAATGAATCAGCTGTCGTCCCTTTGTTCACCAACAAAGTTTTATCTTTAAGTTGAGCCACATCAGTAATCGGATGACTTTTAGGAGAAACCACACCGAGCGCCACTTTTAAATAAGGTTTAGCAAAATCGACAACTTCTTTACGTTCTGGTGTAACAGTAAAGTTGGCAAAAATAATATCCACTTTATTGGCTTTTAAGTATTCGACACGGTTAGCCGCTTCAGTTAAAACAAACTCAACTTTGTTTTCATCACCCAGCAAATCTTTAGCGACATGCTTAGCAATTTCTACATCAAAACCTTGATTTTTACCTTGAGCATCTAAATATCCAAATGGCGGTTTATCACTAAATACACCAATTCGTACCACACCATTCTTTTTGATCTGTTCAATACTCGACACAGTTTGTGTAGTATCTGCCGTTTTTTCAGTAGACTGAGTTCCTTTGTCACATGCAACTAAACCTAAACTCAGTAAAGACGCAGCTAAAATATGCTTCACGTTTTGAAATGTTAATGTTGTCATTATTTCACCCTATCGTTCTTGTAAAAGTCTTATTTAAAAATAGCAGCGCCTACTTTCAGACACTGCTCTAGCGATATCGAAAATTATTGGCCTACATCTAAAAACACATTCGGATTGACCGAGTCACCGTAAATTGGTTTCAAGGTTTCATCATAAATTTTCTTAATTTCACCACTAGTTCTTAGCTGCTTAATTTCAGTATTGAGCCAATTCAATAGTTGGGTATTGCCCTTTT
Source organism: Acinetobacter sp. 1130196 (assembly GCF_000588095.1). NCBI lineage: Bacteria > Pseudomonadati > Pseudomonadota > Gammaproteobacteria > Moraxellales > Moraxellaceae > Acinetobacter > Acinetobacter sp. 1130196. Next base: position 28,260 of record NZ_JFWX01000032.1, read on the forward strand.
TCACTGCTGGTGCAATAAACTCTTGATCACCAATAGATTGAATACCCGCCACATAACTTGGGTTCTTCGCGGCCCATGCCAAAGCATACGTACTATCTTGTGAAATTGCGTCACCACGACCGTCGGTTAAAGCTTTGAAGGCATCCGAATTTCTTTCAAACTTGAGTAAATTCACTTTCGGATAATGCTTGGTAAAGTAAGTATCCGAACTTGTGCCTTTATTGACAATTAAGGTTTTACCTTCTAATTGGGCAATGTCGGTAATCGGCTTGGCTTTAGGCGAGACAATACCAAACGCACCTTTTAAATAAGGCTCAGCAAAATCGACAACCTCTTTACGTTCAGGCGTTACCGTAAATGTCGCGAATACAACATCAGCTCGATTTGATTTTAAAAACTCCACCCGATTTGAAGCTTCAGTCACAATAAACTCAACTTTCTTTTCATCACCGAGCAAATCTTTAGTAACCCGTTTTGCTAAAGCCACATCAAAGCCCTGATTATTTCCAGCACTGTCTACATAACCAAACGGCGGATCATCAGCAAAAACCGCAACTCGTAGAACTCCATTTTTTTTGACTTGCTCTAAAGAATGGTCTTCTTGAGAATTACTTGCCTGTTCAGTTGATGGCGTTTTACTACATGCAGTTAACAACACCCCAGCAACAGCAAGACTGCTTAATATTTTTATTGAATTACGTTTAAACATTCACTTCCTCATGATTCAAATAATAAAAATTTAGTACGACAAAATATTTAGAAAGGCTTTCGCTCGTTCTGTTTTCGGCTGTTCAAAAAATTCTTCTGGTGAAGCCTGTTCAATAATCTTGCCCTTATCCATAAAAATAATGCGGTCGGCAACCTTACGGGCAAAGGACATCTCATGTGTCACAATCAACATGGTCATTCCTTCGTTCGCTAACTTAAGTACTACATCGAGCACTTCCCTAACCATTTCCGGATCAAGCGCAGCGGTAATTTCATCAAGTAAAATCACTTGAGGTTGCATGACCAGTGAACGAACAATGGCAATACGCTGTTTTTGTCCGCCAGAAAGTTGTCGTGGATAATCAAGTTTTCGCTCATATAGCCCGACTCGCTTTAGCAATTCATCTGCGACTTGTTCAGCTTCATCGCGGTGGCGTTTTTGTACTTTGAGTGGTCCAAGCAAAATATTGTCAATAACATTCATATGCCCAAATAGCTCATAGTTTTGAAAAACCATGCCAATTTTTTGACGAGCATTAGTCCAGTCCACATCTTTACCGAGCACGCCTGAACCAGTTAAACGAATCTCACCACCCTGAATCGGTTCTAAGCCATTAATACAGCGCAATAAAGTACTTTTACCGCAGCCCGATGGACCTAAAATAACAACCACCTCTCCTTGTTCTACATCCAGATCAATGCCCTGTAAAATATGACTTTGTGCAAATGATTTCTGTAATTGTTGTATCGATAACAAAGGCATAATTACTCCCAGACCTTTTCTAAATGTGCCGCCAAACGAGATAAGGGATAGCAAATTAGAAAATACAAAATAAAAATAAAGCCATAAATCCAAAGAGAAGCACTCGGCACGGTTAACAGCGAATTTTCAATAATTTGCTGGCCAACTTTAATGACCTCAACTACACCAATCAGGACTGCCAAGGAACTAGTTTTCACCATTCGGGTAAATAAATTAATCGCGCCAGGAGTTACTCGTTTTAAACTTTGCGGAAAAATGACATAGACCAAAGCTTGAACATGGGTAAGTCCGAGCGCATAGGCCGAATCACGTTGATGCTGATCAATCGAAGTAATGGCAGCACGAACCAAATCGCCCATTTCAGCCGTACCCCATAAAACAAACACAACAACGCAAACCCACATTGCAGAAAACTGCCAGTTAAACCATGTCGCAAAGCCGAAATAAAACACAAACAGCAAAACTAAAATTGGAATGATTCGAATCGCTTCTAAATACAGACGGCACAATGCTTTAACGACTATGTTTTTAGAAGTCATAATGACGCCGAAAACTGTGCCGAAAATTGCAGAGAAAAAGACCGAAATAAAAGCAATTTTTGCAGTTGCCCAAAGTCCCCACATTAAACGTTCGAGGTGACTCGCTTGAAATAGATAATCAAGTTCCATGGCTCACCTTCCGACTTCTGTGCTCCAGATAACTGGTTAAAATAGACACGGGCAATAAAATAATCAGATAAGCCATGATGAGTAAAAACAGAGCTTCCGTAGTTTTATAGTCCATGCCAATTAAGTCTTTGGTCACAAAAAGCAGTTCAACGACAGCAATGGCACTCACCACAGAACTTTCTTTAATTAGAAATAGGCAATTTGCCCCTATTGCCGGAATTGAAATAGCCAGTGCTTGAGGAAAAATGACATATCTAAAAATTTGAATCGGTTGCAGACCAATACTTTTTGCTGAGTCAATTTGCCCTTTTGCCACAGACTGCAAACCTGCTCGAAAAGCTTCAGCCATATAGCTTCCGCCTAAAAAGGTCAGTCCGATTACACCGCAAGTAAAACCATCGATTTTGATGCCCAGTTTTGGCAAACCGTAATACAAAAAGAACAGTTGAATTAATAAAGGGGTATTTCGAGATAACTCAATATAGAACTGGGCAATTCTATTTAGTACCCGCACGCGATATGTGATTAAAATGCTGCAAATCAGTCCTACAATAATCGCCAAAATAATGCTGATAATTGAAATTTTCAGCGTGGTCAAAGTTGCAGAGAAAAATTGCGGCAACACACTATGGATATACTGCCAGTTCAAGGAAAATTCCAAAAATAATATTAAAACGTTATAAATATTTAGCTTTCATCAGCCATTAAATATTTGTGCAACGAGTTTATTTTTTTCCCAATTGGTCTAAAACTATTTTTATTAGATAAGCTTTTCTATAAGTTTGATAAATTCGATCTGGCAATCGAAAATCTTCGAATCAGTTGAATACAATCGCTCAAAACATATTCACTAAAATAAAGATGAATAATAAAACCAATAAAAAATCGGACACCAAGGCCCGATTTCTATTAAATGATTTTTAATCTATTGCTTACTTTCTAAGTACATCGCCAATGCTTGGGTCTTTATCAAAAACCGATTTAGCATATGGGCAAAGCGGAATTACTTTTACGTCTTTTTCACGAACAAAAGCCACTAAAGCATCAAGTAATTGGCGACCTACGCCTTGTCCACGATAATTTTCATTCACATCTGTGGCATCAATAATTAGCATGCTTTCGCCTGCCCATGTATAAGTCATTTCGCCTGCAACGGTTTCACCATCAAGTAAGCTAAAGCTGCCGTGTTTTGTATCATCTTTTTGTTGAATATTCACAATGAATTCCTCGTATTACGACTCATATTTATTTAGAAATGACTTTGTATAATCTTTATCTATAAGAACAAATCTAAGTGTAAAAAAATAGCCTGTTTTTAGCAGCGAGTCTGTATGCTTTTTAAATACAATTCATGCATAAAATTCATAATTCTATTCGTAATTCAGCGTCTAATCCTCTCAAATCATTGTTGTTAAGCTCTGCGACCAGATTTTATTCATTTCATTTATGAAAATTCAATGGTTTTGAGATTGGAACTTTTATGCCTTCTTTTCATCAAATTGAGCAAAGCACATATGAACATTCAACACCTGCTTGGGGTGCCGTCTTTGTAATGTCGCTCTGCTGCGCAGTATTAATTGCATCTGAGTTCATGCCCGTAAGTTTACTTACCCCCATCTCTTTAGATTTAAATATGAGTGAAGGCCAAGTGGGTCAAGCAATCGCAATTTCTGGTATTTTTGCTGTGATGACCAGCTTATCGATTAGCCGTGTATTTAAGGCATGGGACCGACGACATATCATTTTATTACTCACCCTACTGATGATTTTCTCTGGCATAGTCATTACATTTGCCCATTCTGCGGCTTTGTTTATGTTGGGTCGTGCAATCTTAGGCGTAGTTATTGGTGGTTTTTGGGCCATGTCGACATCAATTGTTATGCGACTCGTTCCTCCGCTTTCAGTACCTAAAGCACTCGGTTTATTAAATGGTGGAAATGCGCTAGCCACCACAATTGCAGCACCATTAGGAAGTTTTTTGGGTTCAATTATTGGCTGGCGTGGTGCTTTTTTCTGTATTGTCCCCATCGCGATTGTTGCACTTATTTGGCAATTTAAAAGTATGCCCTCTCTTCCTGCAATATTGTCAGTTGAGAAATCTAAAAATCCATTTGGTTTACTAAAACGCCCAATTGTACTTTATGGGATGACCGGAATTTTATTACTCTTTATGGGCCAATTTGCGCTATTTACCTATTTACGCCCATTTCTAGAAAACGTTACTCATGTCGATGCGACAATGCTATCCATTTTATTATTAATATTGGGTTTAGCAGGTTTAGTGGGTACATTTATAATTAGTTTAATCCTCCACCAACATGTTTATCGTTATCTGATTCTTATTCCATTCATTATGGCAGTGATTGCTGGAGCTTTTGTGTTTGGTGGTGAACATTTATAGTTTGTTGCCATATTGATGGGGTTATGGGGCTTTATTGGAACGTCGGCACCTGTTGCATGGAACACGTGGCTTGCCCAAACACTACATCAAGATGCCGAAATTGGTGGTGGTTTGATGGTTGCGATTATTCAATTTGCAATTACTCTAGGCGCAACTATAGGCGGATTGTTATATGACTCACATGGCTATAGCGTCACGTTCTATATGAGCGCAACTATTTTGCTATTAGGCGCGCTGACTGCCTATATTACATGGCGGAATGCTACTCACGTAACACATCAATAACCAACCGTAATGCAGGTGAAAGTTGTCTGCGATGTGGATAGTACAAATGGTATCCAGGAAACTGGATACTGTACTCTTCCAAAACTTGAATCAGCTTCCCTTCTTTTAGATCTTCTCGAATCAAATCTTCTGGAATATAAGCCAGTCCAAATCCAGCTCTAACCGCCTCGACGATATCGTAGCTTTCATTAAATATCCATTGCCCCTGAATTTTGATTTTTGTCTCTTGACCATCTTTCACAAATTCCCACGCATACACACTGCCTTGGGTCGTTAGACGAAATCCAATACATTGATGACTCACTAAATCTTTAGGTGTTTGTGGAATTCCATATTTTTCAAAATATGCTGGTGTTGCTATTACCGCCATTTTGACATCTGGACTAATACGTACCGCAATCATGCCATCAGCTACGCGGCTTCCGAAACGAACGCCTGCATCAAAGCGCTCTGCCACAATATCGACCATCCCACTATTGGCAGTTAGTTCAACTTGCACATCTGGGTAATCACCCGCAATCTTTTTAAGTTTTGGAATCAGCACTTCCCGTATCGCATGGCTACTAGCATTAATCCGAACCGTACCAGCGGGTTGGTCTCGAAATGAAGTCAAAAGTGATAATTCATTATCGATTTGGTCAAAACTAGCACTAATCGTTTGTTTCAACCTTTCGCCTGCTGCTGTAGGTGAAACACTACGTGTAGTTCTGGTCAGGAGTAACATTCCCAAACGTTCTTCTAAACCCCGAATGGTATGGCTTAGCGCAGATTGTGAAATTCCCATTTTCCCTGCGGCTTTAGTAAAACTACCCTCTCTTGCCACCATTAAAAAAGCATAAAGATCATTATAGTTTTCTTTATTTATCATCTGCTTTTATCTCTGTTCAAGGTTCAATATCATTATAGAGTATAAAACTATTCATGAATATTACTCATAAGTCCATGTTTGTTTTTTAGACTAATTATTAAAAAGAAGATTCGTTAAAATCCATATCAAGCAGTAAACATGAAGATTTAAATAAACTGAGGCGATTATTATGAGGCATTTTATTATTGTAAAAAATTAATGAATTCCACTCATATCTTTACGTTAAAGAATAAATAGCTTCATTGTATTTATATGCTTTTTTCTTAAAGAAGTGAGGTGATTTGATATGGCTAATCATAGGTTTTTTAAAGGCTTAGTCAGCCTATGTGCTTTGTTCTCAGTTACTTTCGCTTCTTATGCAATAAAGCCTCAAGATAAAAATCAACAAAGGGTATCGATGATGAAAATCCGTATTGATATTGATGGAACACAGCAACCGCTATTTGCCACATTAGCCATGTCACCTACTGTTGAAGATTTTGCCAAGCAGCTTCCACTGACATTAACACTTAAAGATTATGACTCCACTGAAAAAATAGCTGATCTACCCACCAAGCTAACTACACAAAACGCGCCTCATGGATATGCCGGAAAAGCGGGTGATCTTACCTATTATGCTCCTTGGGGTAATCTGGCTTTTTTCTATAAAGATTCTCATGTTGGTTATGCCAATGGCCTTATTTTTCTTGGAAAACTAGATGCTATTCCCCAAGCATTCAAGCAAAACCAACCGATCAAAATTTCAATTTCACAAATCAAATAAGCATGCACCTACTCACCCATTCACATTGTTTAAATTGAGGTATTTATGACTACATCTCCCTTTTTTAAAAAGCTTAAAACACATACAGCGGCGGCAGTTTGTGCAGCAACAATTGGATTATTTTCTTCAACTTCAGCTATGGCAGCAGACATGAGTAACGGCGCGAATAATTTTTATCAAAGTCAGCAAGTGACTATTCAAAAAGTGACTTTTAAAAATCAATACAATATGGATATTGTCGGCAATCTGATTATTCCCAAAAATTTGAATAAAAAGACTAAAGCCTCTGCAATTGTAATCGGTCACCCGATGGGGGCTGTAAAAGAGCAAAGCTCTATGCTTTATGCACAAAAACTGGCTGAACAAGGTTTTGTGACGTTAGCAATTGATCAATCATTTTGGGGCGAAAGCGCGGGCCAACCAAGAAATGTGGTTGCACCAGACATTTATGCAGAAGCGTTTAGTGCCGCTGTAGATTATTTGGGAACACAATCTTTCATTGACCCTAATAATATTGGTGTACTGGGTATTTGTGGAAGCGGGAGCTTTGTCATTAGTGCAGCAAAAATTGATCCGCGTATGAAAGCGATAGCAACTGTCAGCATGTATGATATGGGTGCAGCAAACCGCAATGGTTTACGTCACTCACAAACCTTAGAGCAAAGAAAGCAAATTATTGCAGAAGCCGCTGCACAGCGTTATGTTGAATTTAAAGGTGGTGAAACCAAATATACCAGCGGAACCACGCATGAGCTAACAGTAGATACACACCCTATTCAACGTGAATTTTACGACTTTTATCGTACTCCACGCGGAGAATATACGCCTAAAGGCTCATCGAGAGAGCTTACGACTCACCCAACGCTCACAAGTAATGTCAAATTTTTAAACTTCTATCCTTTTAATGACATTGAAACGATTTCACCACGTCCAATGCTATTTATTACTGGTGATCAGGCCCACTCAAAAGAGTTTAGTGAAGAGGCTTACAAACGCGCAGGCCAACCAAAAGAACTTTACTACGTTAAAGGCGCTGGACATGTTGATTTATATGATCGAGTCGATCTCATTCCATTTAATAAATTAACCAGTTTCTTTAAACAGAGCTTGAAGTAAGAAAAATGATAGAGGCTCTCTAAGGGCCTCTAGCTTTTTAATTAAGTTAATGAAACTCTTGTACCAAGCTATTAATATGCGCCACCGCAGCAGTTCGGTTTTCAACACAAAGTTTTTCAAAAACATGCTCTAAATGTTTGTTCACCGTCCGTGGACTAAGCTCTAAAATTTCTGCAATATCTTTATTGGTTTTCCCTAACAACAACCAGTGCATGACTTCTGCCTCACGTTGAGTCAACTGTGGGCAATATTTCAAAATATCAGCCATTTCCAAAGCTGGTGTAGAAGTTTTTATCTGGATAAGATAATTTTTAGCCACACTTGGCTCACTCTCCCACGGCGTGAGCAATAAAAGCTGTAATTGCTGAGATGGTGTTGAATAAGAACAGCTGGTTAATTTTTTGGGGTCTTTTTCTTGCTCTAAATCTGAAAACCAAGCTTTTAAACCTGCTTCAAAACCCTCTAATTCAGGTAAATATTGATTCAGTAAATCGCTGGCTTTTTGAGTTTTCCACACAATTTTACCGTGAACATCTAGCGCGAGAATGGCTGTTTCCGTTGCATCAATCACCTGTTTTTGCTGTTGCAATAGTTTGGCATGTGCCAAATGTGTTTTTACCCTTGCTAATACTTCTTCAATATTTAGAGGCTTGGTTACATAGTCCACTCCACCGACCTGAAAACCACGCACGATATGTTCTGTCTCAGACAAACCTGTCATAAAAATGACGGGAATAAACTGCGTAATTGGGCTCGCTTTAAGCTGTATACAACTTTCAAAACCATCCATATGTGGCATATTGCCATCAAGTAAAATCATATCCGGTAAGCATCGGTGTGCAATTTCAATAGCACTTAATCCATCCGTTGTAACAAGCACGCGATAGCCTGCATGATCCAGACTTTCATGTAACAAGCCCAGATTTTCCGGCACATCATCCACAATCAGAATAACAGCCTGCTCGTTTGGCGAAGCTTGCTGAAAAGAAACATGTTGCGTACTCATTGCTTATCCTGAATCAATCGTTGCGCGTGTTTTAAATCAAACTTTCGAATAGCCTGTTCAAGCTGTTCCCATAATTCGTTATGCTCCGGAAAATTTTGCCGGCATTGCATTAAAGTCTGTTGAATTCCTCGAATATAGCCCTGCCCAATTAAATCATTTAATTGTTGCAAGCTTTGCGGTAAATCAAGCAGGTCTTTATTTTCAGGTTGTGTAATTGATGTATGAACAGCAGCTTGCTCCTGCTTAAACACCTTTACATCAAGTGCTTGAACTTCATCATTTTCAAGGAATGTCTCTGATTTGGAATCAATCCAAACTAAGCCTAACTTGTCTCCAATTTTACTCAACAACAAATTCAGGTCGATTGGTTTTAGCATAAAGTCTTCACTTAAGACTGCATCTTGTGGATTGACTTCGCGCTCGCCTGCATTGGCGGAAATAATTAAGATCGGCACATTGGTAATATTATTCTGACGTAATAATCGTGCTGTTTCCCACCCGCCCATCAAAGGCATATTTAAATCCATCAAAATCAGATTAGGTTGGAAAATAGGTACTCGTCTTAAACAGTCAATGCCTGACTCGGCTTCTTCAATTATAAACCCTAATGGTTTTAGAAAATTAGCAACCAAACCTCGGTCCACCGCTTCATTATCGACAACTAAAATTCGTTTTCGCTCGCCTTGATAGCCTGTAATCTGGTTGGAGTAAACATTAGAAATTGGATGAACCACTTCTTTTGAAGGTAAATAAAACTTAATCTTAAACTGAGAACCCTGATTGAGCTGACTAGCCACCGATAACTGCCCGCCGAGTAAATCGACTAATAATTTTACAATTGGTAGTCCGAGTCCTGTTCCGGTAAATCCGCCTTGTACTACATTACTGCCCCGTTCAAACGGGTTAAAGATTCGCTCTAAATCTGCTTCTGCAATACCACAGCCCGTATCTCTAATTTCAAAATACGCCGTTTGAAAACGGTACTCGACTTTCAAAGTAATTGTACCGCTCGTTGTAAACTTTAAAGCATTGCCCAGCAAATTGATGAGCACTTGCTCTAAGCGTTTTTTGTCGGTACGGACGTAATGCGGTAGGTTATCTCCAATTTCATAAACAAACTGTAAATTCTTCTGTTCAAACTGCGGCTGAAACATTTGAATAATCTGTCCAATAAAATTGGGGAAATGGACATCCACTACATTTAAAGAAATTTTACCTGTTTCGATTCGTGCTAAATCTAGTAAACCGTCAATCAGTGAAGTCAGATGTTGACCACTGCGGCTAATCACACCGAGCGCCATTTTTCCTTGTTCAGAGAGTTGCTCTTGTTTTTGAAGTAATTGGCTATAACCCAAAATACTATTTAGAGGTGTCCGTAGTTCGTGGCTAATGCCAATGACATAACGGCTTTTTGCATCATTGGCCCGTTCTGCTGCTATTCTGGCATCTTGTAAGTCTTTTGAAGTGACTTCATGGGCAGCAATTTCATCAATCAATAATGCTGTTTGTTGATGTGTCTCAATTTCAGCATTACGACGACTTTCATCGTTTAACACTAACCACCATGCAGCAACGCTCATCAATAAAAATAAAATCGTGTAAATTTTGACAAACAGCGTAAATAACTGCGGAACGGCTGCGGCATTAATGGCTTCTAAGTAGGTTTTTTCTTGGATATAAACCAGACTTAAACTCACTGCCAGAACAATAGACAACCCCAGAGTCAGTAATAAATACAAACTGACCCTGCTATTTAAACGGCTGGCCCAACGTTCTGGTAAACAGTGCCAAATGGCTTTTTTGAGTTGTACTGACCAACGTGCATCGGGTTTACATAAATCGTGACAGCGTGCTTCAAGTGAACAGCATAGAGAGCAAATCGTACCGTTATAGGCTGGGCAACCCGCCATATCGGCAAGTTCATAGTCCCGTTCACACACAACACAATTTGCAACCGAAGTCGCTTGAATTTTTTCAGGCTGGCGTGCAATGTAATATTTACCTTTGGTTAAGTAAGCAATAACAGGCACGCATAACACCGCACTCCCCAAAGCAATAAAACTCGCCAAGCCTTTCGCCATCAATCCGAAAAAGCCCAAGTAACTCAGCATCGATAACACTGAAGCAATCAGTAAGGCGCCCACGCCTACGGGATTAATGTCATATAAGTAAGCACGGCGAAATTCAATTCCTTTCGGGCTTAGACCTAAAGGCTTACAGATAATTAAATCGGCAACAACGGCGCCAATCCATGCCAAAGCAATATTGCTATATAGTCCCAAAATACGTTCAACCGCATGGCTAATCCCCATTTCCATCAAAACAATGGCAATAAACACATTAAAAAGAAGCCAAACAATTCGCCCTGGATGGCTATGAGTCAAGCGGGCAAAAAAATTGGACCATGCTAATGAACCAGCGTAGGCGTTGGTCATATTAATTTTAATTTGCGCCAAGCAAACCAGTGCTAAAGTTAATATTAAAGCTAGCTGAGGATTTGGAATAAACTGTTGATAAGCAACCCAATATAAATAAGTCGGATTGTCTAGTTCAGAGACAGGAATAAACAGCTGAAAAGCCAACACCATCAGCAGCATGCCCATTAGAACTTTTAGAAAACCAAAAATAATCCAGGATGGGCCACCTAAAAAAACGGCAAAACGCCATGCGGTTCTGTTTTTTTCTTGTTGGGGTAAAAAGCGTAAATAGTCGGCTTGCTCACCAATTTGGATCACAAATGAAAAAATAAGAGTGCACGCCGCACCAAAGTAATACAGATTAAAATCAGTCGAGTTTGAAACCGCACCAACAAAATGTAGGCTACTACTTAAAATTTGTGGCTGTTTCCAAAGTACAAAAAACCACGGTAATAACAGCAATAAGAGCCAGATTGGCTGAGTGACTGCCTGAACTTTATTAATAAAACCAATGCCTTTAACCACTAAAGGCAAAATCACTAAGGCAGAAATTAAGTAACCAATAACTTGTGGGATACCTAAAGCAAGCTCAAGTGCCATCGCCATAATGGCGGCTTCAAACGCAAGTAAAATAAAGGTAAAGCTGGCATAAATGAGAGATGTAATGGTCGAGCCAATGTAGCCAAAACCTGCACCACGAGTAAGCAAATCGACGTCTACATTATATTTTGCAGCGTAGTAACTAATCGGCCAACTGGTTAAGAATATGATGGTACATACGACAATTGCTGCCCAGACTGCATTGCTAAAGCCATACTGCCAAAGCATGGTTGCCCCAATGGCTTCCATAGCCAAAAAGCTAACGGTCGAAATTGCGGTATTGGTAACAGTCCAAGGTGACCATTTTCGTACTGAGGTGGGTGCGTAGCGGAGCGCATAATCTTCGATACTTTCATCTGCCACCCAAATATTATATTCACGGCGTGTTTTGATCACACGTTGTGGCGCTTGTTGGGGGTGTGAAGTATCTGGCATAACACTCATGTTTGGCATGTGGCTGCATTAAACCCAGCAATCCTTATGCCAAAAGTCATTTATCATGGCGATTTTTTCTAATACGCACATATACGCAAAATAACGTATTTTCAATTTTTCCCAAAAATCACACACTCAAATCCATCAAAAAACAATGATCAATATTTGTGTTGATTGACCGAAAATGATTGGGAGATTGATGTTATGAGTGTATCTGAACATCCAAATCTGGACACTGTGCAAGGTACAGATTCACAAAAAGCAGTGAATGAAACCTTAGAAGATTATACTTTACGTTATGCTCCACACAGCTTTCGGCGCTGGAGTCCCAAAGTTGTCGCTATTACTGCACTTGGTGGTATTGCCTATCTTGCTGACTTTTCTATTGGTGCCAGTATTGGTATGTCTTACGGAACAACCAATGCTGTTTTCTCCATTTTATTTGCAGCGATTATTATCTTCTTAACCGGCATTCCTTTAGCCTATTACGCAGCGCGCTATAACATCGACCTTGACTTGATTACCCGCGGCGCAGGTTTCGGTTACATCGGTTCGGTTCTTACCAGTATCATTTTCGCCAGTTTCACATTTATTTTCTTTGCCCTTGAAGGTTCAATCATGGCGCAAGGGTTATTGCTCGGTTTAGGTATTCCGCTTTGGGCAGGTTATCTCATCTCAACCATTATGGTCATTCCACTCGTCATTTACGGCATGAAAGCTTTAAGTAAATTACAAGTCTGGACTACCCCACTTTGGCTCGTTCTAATGATTGGTCCTGTAGCCTATCTGATTTACCAAGAACCTACCTTAGTTAGCCAGTTTGCAACGTTTACAGGTCATGAAGGTTTTGCACCTGTAGATATGGCAGCGATTATGCTCGGTGCGGGTATATGCTTATCTTTAATCATGCAAATTGGTGAACAAATTGACTACCTACGCTTCATGCCTGCAAAAACAAAAGAAAATAGCAAAGCATGGTGGGCAGCAGTTATTTCAGCAGGTCCGGGTTGGGTGATTTTAGGGGCAATCAAACAAATTATTGGAGCATTTTTAGGATTCTATTTACTTACTAAAATACCGGGCGTAAACAGCACTGAACCTGTTCAACAGTTTAATGCAGCGTTTCATGACATGCTTCCGGGTTGGGCTGCTTTAACACTCGCGGTTATTTTAGTGGTTATTTCTCAAATTAAAATTAATGTGACCAATGCTTACTCTGGTTCCCTTGCATGGACAAGTGCCTACACTCGTATTAGCAAACATTATCCGGGGCGTATTGTCTTTGTGATCGTAAACTTGGCAATTGCGCTTGCTTTGATGGAAGGCAACATGTTTGCGGTATTGGGTAAAATCTTAGGATTCTATTCAAACTTTGCGATTGCTTGGGTGGTGGTGGTTGCAACAGATATTTCGATCAACAAATATGTTTTAAAACTTTCACCAAAAGAACCGGAATACCGCCGTGACATGCTCTACAACGTAAACCCTGTTGGTATGGTTGCGTTCCTTGTATCAGCAGGCTTATCAATTGCAGCATTCTTCGGCTTACTGGGTAGTTTCCTAGCGCCTTACTCTCCAATTATTGCGCTTGTACTTGCCTTTGTATTAACACCAATCATGGGCCTACTAACCAAAGGAAAATACTACATCAAGTCACACGATGATGGCGTTAAAGAACCACGTTACGATGCTGAAGGTACACCAGTAGCAACTGTTTATCACTGCCGCGTATGTGAGCAAGGCTATGAGCGTCCAGATATTATGTTCTCTCACAAACATAACGGTACAATTTGTTCTTTGTGTAAAACACTCGATGCTTAACTCCCTTACCAATTAAAAAAAGAAGCTTTAAAGCTTCTTTTTTTATATCTGATGATTCTTAGCCAATCGGAAATAAACGTTCAGGCACTACATCTTTCATCACAATGGTTGAGATGAGCCTTTGCACACTTGGAATAGCAGATAATTTTTCATCGTACAAACGCTGAAAAGCCGGCAAATCTTTAGCGACCACATGTAGCAAATAATCTGGTTCACCAAATAAGCGTTGGGCCTGAATAATTTGCGGGATATCAATTACGGCATTTTCAAACTTCTCTACTGCCTGTTTATCACCTTCTTTAAGCGTAATAAAAACAATCGCTGAAAACTCAAAACCGACTAAGTTTGGGTCGAGTTCTGCCCGATAGCCTTTGATAGCTCCCGACTCTTCTAAAGCCTTCACTCGTCTGTGACAAGGTGAAATGCTCAAACCAACTTTTTCTGCCAATTCAGTGATAGATAATCGGCCATTTAATTGCAATTCAGCAAGAATCTTTTTATCTGTGCGATCCATTTAGAAAAATTTACCCCAAATGTATGTGATATGAGCAAACATTTAAAAGCACATTCTAAATACATGAGCATATTATTTTCAACAAGCTCGAATAAATAGGGATTTTTTCTAAACCACGGGCGAAACCTTTGGAAAATAGTTTGCCGAGATAAGTATATGGCTTTTAATATTTTTATTGCATTTTGGAGTGTCTCTATTCTTTTTATTATTACACCAGGGGCAGACTGGGCCTATGCCATTTCGGCAGGTATTAAGGGTAAAGTCGTCGTACCCGCTGTTGCAGGTATGCTATTTGGGCACTTTATTACGATTTTATTGGTAGCGGCTGGGGTTGGTCTGCTTGTAGCAAATAACCCAACTGCTTTGATGATTCTTACTGTGGCGGGTTCTGCTTATTTGTTATGGATGGGAATAAACTTATTACTTACCCCTCCTACTCCAAATCAGTCTGGTTCTGAAAAGGCTCAGTCATGGTTGAGCTGGGCAACTAAAGGTGTTTATGTGAGTGGCTTAAACCCGAAAGTTTTTTTACTCTTTTTAGCCTTGCTTCCTCAATTCATTGACACCACTGCTTCATGGTCAGTGACAACTCAAATTCTTGCCTTTGGTGTTGTCCACATGATTAGCTGCGCCATTATTTACTTAATGGTGGGTTATGGTTCAGAGGCCATTTTGAAAACCAGACCGCAGGCAGCACAGTTAGTCGGCCGTTTTTCAGGTGGTTTGATGGTCGTTATCGCTACATGTTTATTGATTGGGCAAATTTAAAAAGATATTCAGCAAAAAGTTACTGGCCTCCATTTCAGGTCAGTAACATGAATAATAAAATATAAGAAAAATTTATCTCATACGTTTGAGGTTATACGTCACAACGCCCCAAATCACCAGTTCTTGCCCCTCTTCAATATAAATATTTTGATAATCAGGATTTTCTGCTTTTAGCCACACTTTAGGAGGTTGAAATTGGGTATCAATCATTAAGCGCTTAACAGTGAAATCATTGTCGATAAGTGCAATCACAATATCGCCCGATTTAGCAGGAATACTACGGTCCACAATAAGCGGATCATCAATATCAATTCCGGCATCTAACATGGACAACGAATTGGCTTTGACAATAAAGGTGGCATTTTCATTTCTAATTAAGTACTCATTTAAGTCGAGTGCTTGTTCAATATCATCTTGTGCTGGCGATGGAAAACCCGCAGCCACGCGTTCTGTCGCCAAAGGGATATGGTAAATTTTATCGTTGTTCGGATGCACCTGCTGTATTTTTAGTTTTGAGGTGAAATCTGTCTGGTTATCGGTTTTGACATTATTCAGTAACCAATTTTTGATAAAGTTGACTTGAGACTCAGGAACACGAATCACTTTGGTGGGTTCATTGAACTGTGCTTTACGGCCGGCGTTTTCCCGTGCACCGCCATGCTCGAATTCTTTCTTCTTTGGCATATCGCCTCCATTTCACCGTTCAAATCCTACACAAACAATGTAACTTGAAAAAGTTACATTTTCAAGTTGACGAAATATTTTTTTTGCATAACAATAAATTTCATGATCAGATTTTAATCCATTTTGCTTTTAACAGGGATGTTAAAACAAAAATGGTAATTTGAAGAGAATCAAAACCTATTGTGAAATAGTCCTTATTACTGACTGTTTTGATTTTTATCAATGAAATTCTGAACACTTAAATATGAGTTAGATTCAGTTTTTGGTATGGAGACATGCGAAATGAAAAATCAACGTGATGCAGTTTTAGGTTATGCGAATGAACAACATGCCTACTATATCCGTCTTATTGAAAATGATGCGGTATTAGGCGAAAGCTATGGAATTTTCTGTGAAAATCCGGAAAGTGAAGCAGCCGAAAGTATTATGACGACATTATTTTTAAAGAAATCTTTTTGGATAAACGGCTCAGAATTTACAGATATTGTAAAAGGCCTACACCCTCTTACTCATTCATAAGTTTAAAAATAATAAAAAATAAAGGAGGCATAATGCCTCCTTTATTCTCAAAAACTGGTTGCTTAAGACGTAAAGCGTCCATAAGCATCGCGTTTTTGATTACGAGAGTTTTGTCCACGGCCATCTGAACGACCACGTCGATCATCATCGTCATCGTCATCGTCATCATAACGGCTACGGCCACGACCTCGGCTACTTGAACGACCACGATCATCGTCGTCATCGTCGTCATCACGGCTGCGACCACGGCCTCGGCCACTTGAACGGCCACGATCATCATCTTCGTCGTCGTCATAACGGCTGCGACCACGACCTCGGCCACTTGAACGACCGCGATCATCATCTTCGTCATCATCGTCACGACGGCTGCGACCACGACCTCGACCACTTGAACGGCCACGATCATCATCTTCGTCATCGTCATAACGGCTGCGACCACGACCTCGGCCACTTGAACGGCCACGATCATCATCTTCATCATCGTCACGACGGCTGCGACCACGACCTCGGCCACCTGAACGGCCACGATCATCATCTTCATCGTCGTCATCATAACGGCTGCGACCACGACCTCGGCCACTTGAACGACCGCGATCATCATCTTCGTCATCATCGTCACGACGGCTGCGACCACGGCCTCGGCCACCTGAACGGCCACGATCATCGTCTTCATCGTCTTCATCATAACGGCTGCGACCACGACCTCGGCCACTTGAACGACCGCGATCGTCATCTTCATCGTCGTCATCATAACGGCTACGACCACGACCTCGGCCACTTGAACGACCGCGATCATCATCTTCGTCATCGTCATCACGATTGCGACCACGGCCTCGGCCACTCGAACGACCACCGCGATCATCATCTTCGTCGTCATCGTAACGACTGCGGCTACGGCCTCGGCCACCTGAACGACCGCGATCATCATCTTCGTCATCGTCATAACGGCTGCGACCGCGACCATTGCGATCATCATTCTTATGACTTAAAGCACCAGCTTCACGAGCCTCTTCCGAGGTAAATTCATGTGCATTACCACTAGCGTGTGCAGCTCGACCAGCTTCACGAGCTTCTTCTGAAGTAAATTCATGTGCATTACCACTTGCATGCGCAGCACGCCCACCTTTACTGGCTATTTCTCTTACTCTTTCAGGATCCATACTTGCAAATCCACGATTTGAAGTACCTGAACTATTGTTATCGTGATCTTCATATCTAGTATTAGCCATAGTTATATCTTCCTATATTTAAATTATAGTAGCTACCGCTTTTGTTGAACGGATAAATTTAAGATAAGAGATTTAAAATATTTTTATACCTATGCTATGTTTCAACCTTTTTAAATGTATATAAATTAAAATACGTAAAAAACTCTAAGATGATTATTTAAATAAAGATTTTATCAATTAAAATATTTATAAAATATTCTATAGTTTTACTTTTTAAATACTGGCCATACTTATTATTACTCAATCCTACATAATAATATATTTTTACAAATGCCTTTAAAAGATCAATGTGAATAACATAAACTTTCACAATGTACAAATCAATAATAAACAAAAACATCTTAACAATTGAAGAAACGGCAGAGTAAAACTTGAAGTGCGACATAAACCACCTAATTAATTTAAAGGGTTTATGGAGTATATAAAATTGTCATACCATCATCTTAACTTTGAAGATCGTACTGCATTAATGCTTGAGTCAAGAAAAGAAGGCTTTTCAGCCAGAAAATTTGCTGAACTCATTAAAAGACATCCTAGTACGATCTATCGTGAGCTTAAAAGAAATAGCATCAATGACGTTTATCAAGCTCGATATGCTTCTGATAACACCTTCGCTAGACGTAGACGTGGTCACAGAAAACTCAAAATCGATTCAATCCTCTGGAAATTTATTGTTGAAGCGA